>JALXCX010000289.1 GCA_026990725.1 Desulfobulbaceae bacterium | reverse complement strand
TTCCTTTACGGTTCCCCGGCCAGATCAAAATGCCCGGCGATGGAAAGTTGACGTATAACTGGCACAGGTATTATGATCCCTCCACAGGCAGATATATGACTGCTGATCCTATTGGGTTGGATGGGGGAATTAATCTTTATGCTTATGCCGGTTCTGACGCAATCAATAGCGTTGACCCTTGGGGGCTTGCTCCCGGCGATAAGTGGTATGGATACAACAACAAGGATTTTCATAAGTGGTTCCATCGGTGCTGGAAGGAACCTGGGAATCCTGATGCCGATAAAAAAGAGATTAAGGAAGCTTATGCGGAATGGGTACGAAGTGGTAAACCGAAGGGAGGGAAGTGTGGTGGTCCTCCTCCTGGTGAGCCCGACCCTGATCCTGTATGTGATGATGATTGTAAAGAAGTTGCAAAAACTGCTGCTGCTCTGGGAGCTGGATATGCTGTCTACAGAATAGGAAAGATATGTGTTCTTACCTATTTGGGTGGGCCTGTAGGGCTCGGTATTGGACTTGCGACTCCTTAAAATAAATAATGACAATACGCTCTACTTTAGAAAATATGGAATCGTAAATGGATACCTATACTGTTGAGTTTAGGATTGAAGGTTCGACTCTTGTTCCATCTAATGTGTCAAAGGTGTTGGAACTCGATCCTTGCCAAACAAGAGAGAAGGCCGCTAACAAAAATGGTAAAAGATACCGTACCCCTTTCTGGTCTTTTGATGCTATTTCAACAGAAGAAAACTATGTTGAAAAAGAGTGGGAATTGTTGGAAGAGGGACTATTATTTTTATTAAGCAAGCTCTTACCGAAGCGTGATTTAATTCATTCAAATTTTGGCGAATATAAGTTGTATTTGTGGTGTGGGTATTTCAAAGAGAGTTTTGACGGAGGGCCAACATTTTCACCCGATTTACTTGCGAAGTTAGCGGAATTTGGTACGGAGCTAATACTTAGAACCTACCAACATGACGACTAACCACATAAGGAGAAAAGGGGGTCGCATCTTTGCTTCGGAATAAATGGGGTCGTAGTCGAATGGTGCTAGTTTATGACAGTTACCCTGTATCTATTCCGATGTGCTATTTCTTTCATTTCCTGCCTTGATCTGGTTAGAAGTTGATAGGCTTTTGGACGCCGTTTTTTACATCTCGGCTCGCTTCGACCAGGCCTTTGTGGAAGAGGTAAATCTGTCACCGCCCCATACAAATCATTCAGCAGTTTGTTTCTTTCAGCTTTACTCAACTTGTCACTCTCAAACTGAAAGTAAAAGGGGTCAGGTACAAATTAGATTTTCTTTAAGAGCAGGGAGTTTCTGTTCGTTCTTCCGCTCCAGCGGCAAACCAAGGGCAGCCGCCGGGATTACCGATCAGCCCCGCACGTATCAAAGCGCACTGTCGCATAAGGCCCAATTATGTCTAAATGGCCCAGCCACCAGCACCGGGCCGAAATCAACCAACACGCTTCCCGACAACGACGCCCCCTGATATACCCCAGCCATTTAACATAATTGTCCTTATGCGAGCGGACTGGCTGGCGCACTGTTTGCGGTCTTTTCTTTTTCAGCAAACAGTGTGACGGCCAGGGAGCGGTACAATGCGCCCCGGCATCAACACCGGCCTTCGAGCGTAAGGGTGGGCGGGATTTTTTATATCCGCGCGTCAGCGCCACTTGTCTATTCTGTTATTTTCTTGATGAATGATGCTGCATCAACGATCTGGATGCCATGAAAATGCTTGAGAGAAAGCAGGTGGTTGTCCCCGGAAACAATATAATCCGCTTTGATCTCCAGGGCACAGGCAAGAAATTTGTTGTCGGTCGGGTCGTCAACAATCCTGTCTGTCTGGAAATCATCTCGTGCAACTATGGCTTTGCGGAAAACAAGGCGGAAAAACCTTCTGATCGCCTCGTCATCGTCTATGAGACGTTTCTTAACCTTTGGATACTGTAGAACCCGACCAACTTCCTTCATGATATCCAGGGAAGTTCCAAGCTGGAATTGCTGTTGAATCCAGAGTTCCTGAAGCTTTGCCGTGGTCGTGTTCCGGCCAAATAATCCGCTGATGAAGAGGTTGGTGTCAATAACAGCGACAAATTTATGCTCCAACTGGTTGACCTCTTTCCGGAGACGTTTCTTCGGCCCTTACCTCGGTTACAGCTTCATTGATAATGTCTTCAATTTCCTGTTCAGAGTAATTGGATGCTTTTTTCCTGAACTTCTTCTGCACTTCGTGCATGTCTTCCTGCCAACTGCGCTCTTTACCCTGGCCTGGGAGAATTTTTTCAATCTTGTTTTTGATGATGATACTTTCAAGAACAGTTTTAACTGCATCAATATCGCGGGATGCCAGGCTGGACACAGTTTCAAACTGCTGCAAAAGCTCCCTGTCCAGAATTTTACTGGCAGCTATTCGCTCACTGGTCTCAAAAATCAACTCATCAGTCGATACGCCAAGCGTAATGGCCAGGTTTTTAATTACTTCTAACGTAGGAGAAGAACTCCCTTTCTCGTAGCGTCTCATTTGTGAAATACCAACGCCTGCCTTTTTAGCAAGTTCCTGTTGGGTCAGGTTCCTGCTCTTTCGTATCTCTGTTAGTTTGCTTGCAAATGCCATAGTGGTCATGCCTCCGGATATGGTTTGCGTAAATTATACCACATAATCATGAATATGCATGATTTATAGTGCCACCGAAGAAAGTCCCTTGACTAATGAGTGTCACATATGGCACTTACTGCTCCATATATAGTCGATAAGATATTTTTACGGACTGAAAAGAAAAAGCCACCAACCGATACACTCGCCAAAGTCCTCGGTTGATGGCTCCACACCCCGGCAGAGATCCACCGAAGATTCTTTCTTCTACCGCATCTCCGCCCAAACATCAACCACGGGCAGTCAGGGAGGTGAATACAAAAAATGGCCCACTTCGAGACCACCGACATATTCAAGGGAGCATTCTTTCTAAGCAGTGGCGGCAATCTTTCCGGCATTTCTTTCAACGACCGGCAGATAGCCACCTTTACCCTCACCGGAAAGAACCTGCATAAGCTGGACAGCGATTACCACACAGGACGGGCGCTTGTGAACCCGGTACTCCTGCGGGAATCCCTGAACCACCTGCGAGATATTTTATTTGAGATGCAAGATAGAAGAGGAAAAAGAAATGATAGACCAGCACGAAATAGACAGCCTCAAAGAGTCGGTTGACCTGGCCGAGGTCATCCAGTCCTGCGGCATTGATCTGAAAAAATCAGGCAAGAGCTACAAGGGCTTTTGCCCCTTCCACGAAGACACAAAAAGCCCGTCTCTTTCCGTAACTCCGGCAAAAAACCTCTGGCAATGCTTCGGCTGTGGCGCCGGAGGTGATGTGATTGATTTCCTGAGAAAAAAGGAAGGACTTTCCTTTGCCGAGGCAATAGCCCGGCTGGATTACGGGAGCAGGCAAAGCACAGACAGGCCGGTTAAAGAAAAAAATAATGATCCTGTTCTTACCCCAACCCATTACAAACTCCTGAAACGGGTAGCAGCCTTCTACCACACCGCCTTTAACGAAGATCCCCGGGCCATGGAGTATCTCGCCCACCGGGGCATCAGCAATAAACAGATCTTTGCCGATCACCAGATCGGCTTTGCCAACGGCACCCTGTTAAACGTGCTGCCTTCAGATGGTGAGACCATTACGCAATTAAAAGAACTGGGTATCCTCAATAATCAGGGCAGAGAACACTTCTACGGCTATGTTACTTTCCCCCTTTACGACAGCAGCAACAACCCGGTGGGTATGTATGGCCGTTTTGTGCAGGAAGAAGAGATTGTGGAACGTGATGTCAACCACCTCTACCTGCCGGGAGAGAGAAAGGGTATCTTTAACCGCCAGGGGGCAGGATTAAGCAGTGTGGTTCATCTCACAGAATCCATCCTCGACTGCCTCTCTCTTTTAAACGCAGGGGTAAGCAACACCATCCCCTGTTACGGCACCAACGGCCTTACCCGGGAAATCATCGACCACCTGAAAGTACACAAAATTTCAACAGCCTATATCAGCTTTGATGCAGATGAGGCAGGAGAGAAAGGAGCTGCAAAGGCAGCTGCCAGGCTGGAACAGGAAAACATTAAGAGCTATCCGGTACAACTGCCGGACGGCTATGACCTGAACAACTTTTTCCATCCCGAAGTGAAGAACCCTGAAGACTGGAACTATGACGATCTGGTTCGTATGGCTGCAGGGCTTGAACCGGCTCCCCGGGAAAAGAAACCTGAATACCAGCACAAAAACATTGAAAACGGCTTTTCTTTACACGTCCATGATCGTTGTTACGAGGTAAAGGGAATTACATCAAAAAACAACAAGCTGAAAGCAACGGTCAAGGGGATTAAAGAGGCAAAAAACAAAAATAAAAACAAACACAAAAGACATTTCCATGTGGATACCGTGGACTTCTACTCAGCCAGATCCCGGGCCTTTCTTGCCCGCGGTCTTGCTGATCTCTTTGGAGCTGATGAAACGATCATCACCCGGGATCTGGAACAACTGCTCGTTCACACAGAAAACTACCAGCCCCCGGAAGAAGAACCCCAAACAGAAAAAACCGGGGCCGCAACACTTGGCAGTAAAGACAAAAAAGAAGCCCTGCAATTTCTTCAAGACCCAAATCTGCTGGACAACATCACCAGAGATCTTGAGACCATCGGCTATACCGGTGAGGATATGAACAAGCTGCTCTGCTATCTGGCAGCTGTCTCCAGAAAGATGCCTGATCCCCTGTCCGTGATGATCCAGTCCCGCTCCGCTGCCGGTAAATCCTGCCTGCAGGACACTATTTTATCCCTGATCCCGGGGGAGGATTTTATAAAATATACCCGGCTCACTGACCAGGCTCTGTTTTACAAGGACACAAAAAGCCTCGCTCACAAGATCCTTGCCATAGAAGAGCTGGACGGCATGGACGGCGCCATCTATTCCATCAGAACAATCCAGAGTTCCAAAAAGATCACCGTGGCCTACACGGGCAAAGATCCAATAACAGGCGAAATGAAAACCGGTGAAAATACTGTGGAAGGGCCGCTCATGGTCTTTATCACCACCACTCAAGTGGAGATAGACGGGGAGACCGCTTCCCGCTTTGTCTTTATCTCCATTGATGAATCCCGGGAGATGACCGAGAAGATCCTTGCCAAACAGCGAGAAAGCCACACCATGGCCGGGCTGATGAATAAACTTGCTGCAAAAAAGATCATCCGTAAACACCTGGCAGTCCAACATCTGCT
>JALXCX010000288.1 GCA_026990725.1 Desulfobulbaceae bacterium | reverse complement strand
AGAAAAAAATGCTGTTCGGTTTGAAATCAGGTTGCAGCTTGAGGAGAACTCCTGATGGCGTTTTCACGTAAAGATCGCAGGGCGTTGGCGCTGGGAGCAGGGGCTGTGTTGCTTTTTGTTCTGGTACAGTTCGTTGTTTTTCCGTTGTTGGACAAAAGGAAACGCCTGGAACATGGAATAAAGGCAAAGGAAAAAGGTCTGGTGGAGATGCGGGAGATGCAGTCCCGTTTTCTTCAGTTGAGCAGACAGAGTAACACCCTTGAGGAAAGGCTATCCAAAAGGCCGGAGAATTTCGGACTTTTTGCTTTTTTGGAGAACAAGGCCGCAGAAACCAAGGTGAAGGATAATATCGACTATATGAAACCTTCCGAGGTGGCTGGTGAGGGGGTTTTACAGCAGAATATGGTCGAAATGAAGCTAAAGGCGGTGACGCTGAAAGAGCTCGTCGCGTTTCTGGAACGGATTGAATCACCGCAGAATCTCGTTGAACTGAAAAGAATATCTATTCAGGAAAACAAGAAACAGGCAGGAACTCTGGACATAATTATGCAGGTTATCAGCCTGGTGCGGGCTGAGTCCGGAGCTCAGGAATGAAGATCTTTAAGTGGCTCCTGTCAGGCATCGGTTACCTGGTGTTTATCCTGATTATTCTTGGCATAATGCTTTGGATTCAGTTTCCGGCTGAGAAGGTGAGAACACGGCTTGAAGCAGAGCTGCATAACATAACACCAGATCTGGAGTGGAAGATCGGCAGTGTCGGATTGAGTTTTCCTGAGGCTGTTAAGCTTACAGATGTACGGGTTTTTTCAGGGGCTAATGAGGCGGCTCCCCAACTTGTTCTAGATTCTCTGCTGTTGCAGCCTGATCTGCTGGCTTACATAAAAAAGAAAAACTTTGCGGGACGCTATACTGTCAAGTTGTTACAAGGGGCGATTAGAGGGCATCTGGCCCTTGAGAACAGGCAGCGGACAGTACAGTATGATGGTACGGTTGCAGATATCAGGGTTGAAGGCTTGAAAAAAATGCAGCAGGGGCTCAGTCGCTCCATATCAGGAAGCCTGTCTGGAAATTTTTCCGGTAAAGTTGAGCTGCAGGGCATGTCCAGGCTTGAATGTGGCGGGGCCTTGGTCCTTGCAAGCGGTACTCTTGGCTTACAGAAACCAGTGTTGGGAATGAAACAGGTAGACTTTAACAACGTGAGTAGTACGTTCAATTTTGATTCGAAAGTACTTTCTCTGGTCGATGGAAAAATAGCTGCCTCGCTCTTTGGTGGGACTTTTTTCGGAACTATTGAGCCTGCTCAGGGAGTCCCCGGCCTTTCACAGCTACATTTAAAGGGGCGTATGTTGCCACGCCCTGAACTTTTGTCAGCCATGGGGGATGCTGCCGTTATTACACTTGTAAAAAAACAATTTCAGGATGGCAAACTTCCCTTTGAGATTAATGGTACTCTTTCAGAACCGGGAATTATTTTTTCCGGTCTTCCACCAGAGCTTAATAAACAGCTGCAGGAGGGCCGTTAACTGTTATGGGCCGATTACCAGCAAAACTGTTTGTGCTCGTTGCTCTGGTGGCTGCGGGTGTGTATTTTTGGTATGGGCGTCTTGAAAAGACTCTACTGACAGATGAAGGGACTCCTGGTCAGGCTACTGTTGCAAGCAAAACAGCAGAACCTATTGCCCGGGCTGCCCGGACGCAGCATTCGGAAGAGAAAGAATCTTTACCAAAATCTGTTGACTTTCAGGTGATTGTTCAGCGAAATATTTTTCAGGCAGTACTGGACCCGGTCAAGGCTCCTCCGAAAAAAGAAGCGGAAAAGGCTGTGCCCACCTCACTTGACCTGACGTTACTGGGAACTGTCGCCGGTGATGAAAAAACGGCCAGAGCCATAATCGTTGATAATAAAGCCAAAAAACAGGATATTTTTCAGATAGGTGATGCTGTCCAGGGTGCATTTATCGAGACCATTGATCGTGGAAAGATTACCCTTGAGGTGGATGGGCGTAATGAGGTTTTATTAATTAAAGAAAGAAAAGGTGGGGGGCCGGGAGCCCCGGAATTACCCGCAAACCAGGCTTTTTCCGGCAGTGCGGTGGAGAGACCCAAACCGGTCGTGCGAAGAAGAGTACCAAGGTTACGTCATAACAGGAGAATAAGTCGGCGCCCTGACCCTGAATCTGTTGAACTCGATCCTGACATTCCTGAACTGGATGTTCCCGATGAAATTGATGAGCCCGGGCCGACAGAAATACAGCCTGATGCTGTGGTGCCAGCCCCTGCATCATAAGCCCGGCTTTTTCCGGGTAGAGTTTCTGCCCCTCTGATATTAACAACTTTTGCATGGAGATCATTTTTTGTGTATACCATGATTATGCAATGTTTTTTTAAATACTTACGCTGGGTTCCCTCCGGTTTTCTCTGCTGTCTATGTCTTGTATCCTTTGTTACGCAAGGGCCATATGCCGTTGCAGCAGAGAAAGATAGTGGAAGTCAGCGTTATGTAACAATTGATTTTAACGACGTTGACCTGAATCTGTTTATTAAATACATCAGCGAATTAACAGGTAAAAATTTTGTTGTTGACCGGTCGGTGAAGGGGAAAGTCACCATCATTTCTCCTACACGAATTACCAAAGAAGAAGCCTACCGCGTGTTTGAATCAGTTCTTGAAGTTCATGGCTTCACGACAGTGCCCAGCGGCTCAATTACCAAAATTGTTCCTGCTGTTCAGGCCCGTTCAAAGAGTATCACCACTGTAAGACAGGGAGAGTCTCCGTTTCCGGATGATAAAATGGTGACCCAGATTATTCCCCTGACGAATTCTGATCCAAATGAGCTGAAAAAAATATTGGCCCCTCTGGTTTCCAAGACCAGTGTTGTTATTGCCCACGCCAAATCCGGGGTGCTCATTATTACGGATGTGCTCTCCAATATTCATCGCCTGATGGAGATTATTAAGGTTTTGGATGTTCCTTCGGTGGGTGAGGATATGGAGATTATGTCTCTTGAGCATGCCTCTGCCGCCAATGTCGGCAAGACCATCAGTCAGTTGTTTCTGCGTTCCGGTAAAAAGAGGACACGTTCCAGCTCTGTTAAAGTTATTCCCTACGAACGAACCAATTCTTTGATAGTCTTTGCCCCTAGAGCCTTGATGCAAAAGATTAGGGATCTTGTGAAAAAATTGGATTCCAAAGCTCTTCGCGGTGGAGGGAAAATACATGTTTACTATCTGCAGCATGCAAACGCCGAGGAGCTGGTTAAGGTGCTGAATAATCTTCCAGCCCAACAAGCCGGTAGAAAATCCCAAAAAGGCAAGGCGCCGCTTCTTTCCAAAGATTTGAAAATTTCCGCCGATGCTGAAACAAATGCCCTTATCATAACCGCTCCCCGGGACGAGTATCTGGTACTCGAAGAAGTGATCAGGAAGCTCGATATCCCGCGAAAAATGGTCTACCTTGAAGCACTCATCATGGAAGTGTCGGTGGATAAAGAGTTTAAAATTGGTGTTGAGTGGGGCGGTTCTGGAAGCTTTTCAGACAAAACAGGAACGCTTGCCAGTGGTTTTTCCGGAAATACCCAAAAACCATATTCTTTGATAAACGGCGTATCCGCTCCAACGGCTCTGATGCCCAGCGGGTTTACTCTGGGAGTCTTAAAAAAAGGTGTCAGTATTGCCGGTATTGATTTTCCGGATCTTGGCGCCGTACTCAATGCCTATCAGGATGATTCTGATATCAACATTATTGCCACCCCACAGATTCTTACCACTGACAATAAAGAAGCTTCTATTGTGGTCGGGGAGAATGTTCCCTATATTACAAGCCAGAACAGTTCTTCGACAGGAAGTACTCAGGATTATACCAATTATGAGTATAAAGATGTCGGAACAACGCTTAAGATTACCCCGCAGATAAATCAGGCTGATCTTGTCCGAATGGAGATAGGGGTTGAGGTCACTCGATTGAAAAGTGCTGCAGATGTGACCACGCCAACCACTTTTAAGAGAACCGCAGACACGACTGTGGTTGTCCATAACGAGGAAACCGTGGTTATTGGCGGCATTATAGGTCAGGATACATCATCTGGCGACTATAAAGTCCCGTTGCTTGGTGATATTCCGGTTTTGGGATATCTGTTTAAAAGCCATGCCAATAACCAGACCAAAACCAATTTGTTTATTTTTATCACCCCGCATATTGTGGAGAGCTCACCTGAGCTTGCGTCAATTTATTATAAGAAACGCGATGTTATGGAAGATGTACAGGAAGGATCAAGTACCATTCCTGATAAATTTTTCCATGCCAAACCAAATTTAGCCCATGCTACGGCATTGGCTGATATCGGTTTTGCCAAGTTGCAGCGTAAAGAATATAAGCTTGCAAAGGGATATTTTGATCAGGCTCTTAAAATTAATCCGGACAACCCATACGCCTTGATTAATATGGGAATAATTTATGAACACGATAAAGATATCCCCCGGGCCAGGGAGATGTACCGGCATGTTCTGGACCTTGTCGGCACGCAAACCGGAGAAGACGGCATAGAACAGACTGTAGAGCCTGCTCTGCAGGATGTTGCCCGGGAAAACCTCAGACAGCTGGAGCAGTTGCAGTAGGGCTTTCTGCTGACTGTCTGCCTATCATGAAAAGTTTAGGAAAAATACTTGTAGAATCTTTTGGTTTGCCGGAAAAGGCTCTTGATGAGGCGTTGGCCTATCAGAAGAAGAAAGGAGGAATACTTGGCGATATTCTGATTCAGCAGAAAAAACTGTCAGAAGAAGATCTCCTTCAAGCAAGAAGCGTGCAATGTGGACTTGATCTGAAACATACCTTGCCGCCTGAACCTGACCCGTTTTTTACAGACCGGGTGTCCATTGGTTTCCTTAAAAAATTTAAGATGATGCCGGTGGCTACTCCCGAAGAATGCTATATTGCGGTTGCGGAACCTCAGGAGTTTCAGTCACTTGATGATTTACGACGTGTCCTGAACTGGGAGGGCATGGCAACATACCTTGCCCCGCATGATGAGATTTTTATTGCCATTAACAGTGTTTATGATCTTGGCCATAGCGATGCTGCGGATCAGGTTATGCAGGATATGGACGAGGAGGATCCTGAAAGTATCCTCTCAGAAATTGAAGAAACCGCTGATCTTCTTGATGATACCAGTGATGCTCCGGTCATTAAACTTGTTAACCTGGTCCTCTCTCAGGCTGTTCGGGATAATGCAAGTGATGTTCATATTGAGTCCTATAAAGACCGGATAAAGATTCGTAA
>JALXCX010000287.1 GCA_026990725.1 Desulfobulbaceae bacterium | reverse complement strand
ACACGGAGCAACTCCTCGTAGCTGAGCAATTCATCCTGACCGAGTTTGGTCAGGCAGCCATTGCGTTCGTCTTCTGTAACGCAATACATACATTTTAAATTGCACCGATCGGTCAGGGATAGACGCAGGTATGAAATTGTCCTGGAAAACATATCCACTAGGCCGTCCTGTACCGCTTGAGCTGTCTCTTTTTTATCTGACATGAGCTAAACAGACCTTTTATTTTGACGTATAAATCAGCATAGTGTACAAAATGCTGACCATGTATAAACTCGTGTAAAGAAGCCCACTGATACCACTTCGAACTACTGATTGCAACATACGCCGGACAATATGCACATACTTGCCATAGAAAGCTCCTGCGACGACACCGCTGCCGCCGTCTTACAGGACAACCGGATTATTCTTTCCAATGTAATCAGCTCACAGTTTGACGTCCATGCTAAATATGGAGGAATCGTACCGGAACTTGCGTCAAGGTCTCACATTGAGGCTATCTGGCCAGTTGTCAATGAGGCACTTGATACTGCCGGGGTCACCCTGCCCGACATTCAACTTATTGCCGCAACCCAGGGACCCGGGCTGGTTGGTTCACTCCTTGTTGGATTTACCTTTGCCAAGGCCCTGTCCCTGGTCAACAACATTCCCTGTACAGGAGTTGACCACATGGCTGGCCATCTTTTGGCTATTGGGCTTGAAAAGAATAAACCTGAATTTCCCTACACGGCTCTTGTTGTCTCCGGCGGTAACACATCAATTTTCACTGTAAACAGCCCGATAGATTTTATCTTACAGGGGCGAACCAGAGATGATGCTGCCGGTGAGGCCTTTGACAAGGTGGCCAAGCTGCTTGGGCTGGGGTATCCAGGCGGACCGGTCGTTAGTAAAACAGCTGAAAAAGGTGATCCACAGGCAATTGCCTTTCCACGGGCCTGGCTTGATAAAGGCAGCCTGGACTTTAGTTTCAGTGGGCTGAAAACCTCTGTTGTCAATTACGCAAACAGATGTCGGCAAAACAACGAAACCATACCTGTTGCTGACATCTGCGCCTCTTTTCAGCAAGCCGTTGTTGAAGTTTTGGTGGAAAAAACTATTCTGGCCGCCCAAAACTCGGGACACTCACAAATAGTTGCCGGCGGCGGCGTTGCCGCAAACAACGCTCTTCGCAAGAGAATAAAAGAACGGTGCCGGGAAGAAAAAATAAAAAGTTTTCTTCCTTCACCGGTTCTGTGTACAGATAACGCGGCCATGATAGGACTTGCTGGATATTATCAGTTTGCCGCAGGCAATACCGTTTCCCCTGATGCTGACGCCTTTTCCCGCTCACCACTTAACTGATAACTGACCATGGTCTATCAGAACAGCAAATCACAACTCAAACAGCAGGGGCTGGCGCCCAATAAAAAACTTGGCCAGAACTTTCTGGTCCACCGGCATACAGCACAACGAATTGTCAGCCTTGCAGGTCTTAGCAAACAGGACACTGTCATAGAGGTGGGCGTGGGGCTTGGCGCTTTAACAACCCCGCTTGCCGAGGCTGCTGGCCGGGTAATCGGCCTTGAAACCGATTCAGGACTCATTCGTTTACATAAAAAAGAGGGAAGCCTGCCAGACAATGTTGAACTCATCCATCAGGATGTCCTTAAATCTGACTTAGACCAGCTTGTGCGGTTATCCGGCGGCAGACGTTTAAAGATTATTGCCAATCTCCCCTACTCTATTTCATCCCCCTTTCTTTTTAAGCTTATTGAAGGACACGACTATATCGATTTTGCCGTGGTTATGCTGCAGAAAGAAGTCGGTCTCCGACTGGTGGCAGAATCCGGCACAAAAGAGTATGGTGTACCAACAGTAATGCTTGCTTCGTGCGCTGAAACAACAATACTTATGCGGGTCAAACCCGAGGAATTTCACCCGCGCCCCAAAGTGGACTCTGTTATTGTCCGGCTCGCCTTTCAGCCAGTTCCTTCAAGGGTTTCAGCCCTTGGAAAAATTGATTTTAATCTGCTGAAAAAGGTTGTGAATGGCGCATTCGGCCAACGAAGAAAAACATTGCTCAATGCCTTATCTTCTACCTGGCTTTTGGACAAACAAGCCATGGAGCAATGCATTACGGCCTCGGGACTAAAACCATCTATCAGGGCAGAACGACTTGAACTAGAAGACTTTGTCAGGATTTCAAGGGCAATACGTGACAAAAAGAATTCATAAACCACTGACCAGTTTGCATTTTTTTTCTGATTACCTCCCGGAAATCGTCCGCTTGCACTCATTGGCAAAGGAGGTTGAAGGATGAAGTGGGACATCCGGCGCCTGATCCGCTTATATTATCTACGCGTTATCCGACTCAAAGGATCCCCCCATTCCCTTGCAAAGGGAGCCGCATTAGGTGCAGCCATTGCCATAACCCCCACCCTGCCCCTGCACACCGTCATGATTTTTGGGGCAGCCCTTGCCCTTCGGGTCAATGCAATTGCAGCAATACTTGCCGCATCAATCATCAGCAATCCATTAACCTTTGCGGCCCAATATTATGCAGCCTGGAAAGTTGGCAACATACTGCTGCCCCACAGGCTCTCCTGGGAACGTCTTCAACAGGTTCTGGAAATGACGAAGGAAGCGGGGCTTGTTGATGGCTTTAAGACGCTCAGCCATCTCAGCGTTGATGCCATGCTGGTCATGATGACAGGAGGTATCATTCTGGCAATTCCCACAGCTCTCATTGCCTACTACCTCTCCTACCGGTTTTTTGACAGAATCCAGAAAAAAAGGCAACAAAAGCACCTCCTCAAATAATAACTACTCTACCAGTAAAGATGCTGGATTTTTTGGGCCAACAGGCCCATTTATTCAAACACGATTCTGTCCTCTTTTTGACAGACATTGTACCATTTGAGAAATCATGCAAAATTTTGTTTTTTACAACCCGACAAAAATTCTTTTCGGCCGCGGGACGATCCCCTCTATTGGAGCAGAGACTGCTGCATTTTCCCGAAACGTGCTGCTCGTCTACGGGCAGGAAAGTATTAAAAAGAACGGATTATATGAGATAGTTACCTCTTCTTTGAAACAGGCTAAAATATCATTTGTTGACCATGGTGGTGTCCAGTCAAACCCAACACTCTCACATGTTCGTCAAGGGATAGCCCTAGTGAAAGAAAAAAACCTTGGCGCCGTTGTGGCCGTGGGTGGCGGCTCAGTGCTGGACAGTGCCAAGGCCATTGGGGCAGGGGCTGTCGTGGCCCATGATGTCTGGAAATTTTTTACAGGAAAAAAATCCGTCAAAGCGACCCTGCCGGTCATGACAATTCTTACCCTGGCCGCAGCAGGTTCTGAGATGAACTCCGGAATGGTGCTGACCAATGAAGAAACCAATGAAAAATTTGGCTTTGGGCACAGGCTATTATATCCGAAAACATCAATCCTTGACCCTGAGGTGACCTTCACTGTTCCGGCAAACTATACTGCGTATGGGGCAATTGACGCCATTTCCCATGTTCTTGAGTTTTACATGACAACCCGGGACCCTGACACGCCGGTTCAAGACAGGCTGATGGAAGGATTGATACTAAACAGCATAACAAGTTGTGACCGCTGCCTGAAATCGCCTTGTGACTACAACGCCCGGGCAAATCTCATGTGGACGGCAACACTTGCCTTAAATGGCCTTACGGCCGCTGGTCTTGGCCGGGTCGGTTTTCCCATGCACATGATTGAACATTCGTTGAGCGCTTTGTACGATGTCCCGCACGGTGCCGGGCTATCTGTCGTCATCCCTGGCTGGCTCCGCTGGTACAGCAAAAAAAATCCAGGCCGCATTGCCAGCCTTGGCCGGCATATATTCCCGGAAACCGACAAGGAATCCCTTTCAGAAATTGATGCCGCAGACAAGACCATATTATTTTTTCAAAACTGGTTTCAAAAAACAAAAAGTCCGACAACTCTTACAGAACTTGGTATTGCTAAAAAAGAAATTCCCCAAATCGCCCAAAACAGCTTGAGGCTTGCCCGCATCTGGCGTTTAAAGAATTACTCTCAACAACGCGTTGAAAATATTTTATCACTTTGTCTGTAGCCTCTCTTAATATAAAGAATTAACAAAGGACATGACATCACGTCTTTATTACGTTAGATTATTTTTTTGTTTAACAGTTCATTTCTGAAATTGAATAGAGTAAAAACCGTGTTTCTATTTTTTCTATCGCCATTGCGCACAGGTGCTGTTTTGTTCATGGCACGAGCAATTCTGATTTAACATAAGTATTCTTCATCGCCTTATGCCACCATCCCTTCATCCAGGTCAGGTTGTCCCGGCAAACTGGCTCAGTGATTTTGATAAATACCTCATCAGTGAGGGTACCCACGAACGTTCCTATGAAAAACTGGGCGCTCATCTCGTCAATTTTGACGGACAGGATGGAATAGTCTTTGCGGTCTGGGCACCGAATGCAAAACAGGTCTCTATTCTTGGAGATTTTAATAACTGGTCAGGAGCTGACCATCCCATGCATTCAAACGATTCGGGAATCTGGAGCCTTTTCATTCCTGGTCTTGCTGAACATACCGTCTATAAATACCAGATAACAAGCCAGGATAACGAACAATTTGACAAATCAGACCCGTATGGGTTTGCCATGGAGCTTCGCCCCAACACAGGTTCTGTGGTGGTCAACCTCGACTCCTATTCCTGGCAGGATGCCCACTGGATGCAGTCGCGTCAGCAGAAACAATCTCTGGACAGTCCAATTTCAATATATGAAGTCCATCTTGGATCATGGCAAAAGCTTCCCGACAAAACTTGGGAATCACGATATTTAAGTTATCGGGAACTTGCAGAGACCCTGCTCCCTTACGTGCTTGAAATGGGTTATACCCATATCGAACTTCTCCCCATTGCCGAGTTTCCTTTTGATGGTTCCTGGGGGTATCAGGTGCTGGGGTTTTATGCGCCGACCAGCCGTTTTGGTACGCCCCATGATTTTATGTATTTTATTGACCAGTGTCACCAGCAGGGGATTGGTGTCATCATGGACTGGGTTCCGGCACATTTCCCCAAGGATGGTTCAGGCCTGAACTATTTTGACGGCACCCATCTTTATGCCCATGCAGATCCACGCCAGGGAGAACACCAGGACTGGGGCACAATGATCTTTAATTATGGCCGGAATGAAGTCCGTTCTTTTTTAATATCCAATGCCTTGTTCTGGCTGGATAAATATCACATTGACGGCTTACGGGTTGATGCTGTTGCCTCAATGCTCTATCTTGATTATTCCCGCCAGGACG
>JALXCX010000286.1 GCA_026990725.1 Desulfobulbaceae bacterium | reverse complement strand
CTTATGGGCAGCTTCTCCGAAATCACAACAAGGCACTTTGGACGGTTAAAGGGGCTCTTGGCGGCAAGACAGGATATACATATGCTGCTCGACAGACTTATGTCGGCAAGTTCAAACGCGGCAAGGAAGCAATTGTTGTGGCTATTATGGGGAGCGGTACCATGTGGTCAGATATAAAGCGACTTGTTGAATACGGTTTTAAAAAGAATAGACAACTTAAAATGGCCAGGCTTGCCGAAGCAGAGAGTGTCCACGGAAAAACAGCCGTGCATTAGGTTTTCGTTTTTCCATTCTCTGGCCTTGAAAAATGAAAAAGCCTCATGCGGATTGTTTCGCATGAGGCTTTTTTTGAGCGCTGCTTTTGTCGTTGATCGGGCAGGGTGCTTTTTTAGTTGATGCTTCCCCTTGCCGCCGCTCCGGCAGATAAGGGCTACAACACCCCAGTCTCTGGCCGTTATCTTCCGGGCTGTTCTTTTCTTCTTTGCCATGATGCACCTCGCTTAAAAAATGAGTGCGCACCATACATGATATTATTTTAAAAACAATGTCTTTGTCAAAAAACTCCGGCAGGAAAACTTGTCCTTTCCTTTACGAGCCTATTTGCTGATTAAATATCTCCACGATAGCTTGCGCCTTATCAGCCTGTAGCAGTTTGTTTCTGATGTCACTGTTTTTTAACAGTCGGCTCACTTTTGCAAGAGTCTGCAGGTAATCGGAGGCAAGATGAACAGGAGAGAGAATCATGACCAGCAGGTGGACAGGACGCGTGTCCACTGCGTCAAAGCCAACTCCGGTACTTGACCGGCCAAAACAGAGCAGAAGTCTGTCAAGACCGGGAATTTTTCCGTGCGGAATGGCAACGCCATCCCCAACCCCCGTTGATCCGATCTGTTCGCGTTCGCTTAAAATGGTGGTCATGGTTTTTACGCTGATTTGAGGGTATTTTTCATGCACCGCTGAGGCGAGTTCGAGCAGAATGCCCTCTTTGGTTATTGCTTTAAGTTCCAGAATAACACATTGTTCCGTGAGTTGTAGCATCAGCGTCTATCTCCTGGCCTTACGGCGGTGTTTTACAGGTAATATTTTTAACTGGTCCCTGTATTTTGCCACGGTGCGGCGGGCAACCTTGATTCCTTCCTCTTTTAAGAGAGCGGAGAGCTTGTTGTCACTGAGTGGTTTGGCGGAATCCTCTTGCTGGATAATTTGTCTTATGCGATTTTTTATAGCTTCAGCTGCAACAGTTTCTCCATTGGTCGTGGCCACAGCAGTGGAAAAAAAGTATTTCAGTTCATAAATCCCGGTGGGCGTGTGAACGTATTTGTTGGATGTCACCCGGCTGACTGTGGATTCGTGCATGCCGATGTCGTCGGCCACGTCATGGAGAATAAGCGGTTTCAGGTAGCCCGGCCCTTTTTCGAAGAAATCATGCTGGAATTTGAGCAGGCTTTCCATGACCTTGTAAATGGTTCGTTGGCGTTGCTGCAGGGATTTGATGAACCACTGGGCACTGCGTTTTTTCTCCTGAAGATAGTTGCGGGAGTCTTTGTTGATTTTATTATTTTCCTTTATCATCTCCTGGTACGAAGAGGAAAGCTGCAGATTGGGTAGCCCGTCATTGTTGAGTCGAATAATAAATTCTCCATCAATTTTATCAACATAAACATCCGGGATAACATAGTTGGTCTGTTCGTTGCTGAATTCATTTCCCGGGTAGGGGGTAAGTGAGGAAATAACAGCCACTGCCGCCTGGACCTTGCGTGCGGTTACGTCGGACTGGCGGGCAATGAGTGCGTAGTTTCGTGTCTGCAGCAGGTCCATATGTTCATCAATTATATGGTACGCCAGCGATTCTTCAAGACCCCTTCGTTCAAGCTGCAGGAGCAGGGATTCCCTTATGTTTCTGGCAGCAATGCCTGGCGGCTCAAGGCTTTGCACCAGGCGCAGCATTCCTTCGGCCTCTTGGGTAGTGCAATGAACATAGGCGCAAATATCTTCAATGTCGGCCTGAAAGACACCATGCCCGTCAAGATTTCCGAGGATGAAATGTGCGATCTCTTTGTCGAGCTCGTCAAGTTTCAGGTGGGTCAACTGCCATTGGAGATGGGAGGTCAGTCCTGGAGTTGCGGAAATAAAATCAAATTGGGATGGCGCATCGGCAGGAGGAGTTTCCCTGGCAAAGGAAAAGTCGGAGTCAAAGGTGTTTGCGTAGTCTTCCCAGTTCACTTCGGCAACGGTTGCGGGGTCGTCTCCCTGGACCTGGGTTGTGGCTGGGGCTTCGGGAATTTCTTTGTTTTCTGCCGCTGAAAGTGATTCAGGGTTTTCAGAAGGGGTGGGAGCTGGCTCCGCCTCCTCAAGCAGAGGGTTTTGCTCCATTTCTGCCTGGAGGGCGTCGGTGAGCTCAAGTCGGTTGAGCTGGAGCAGCTTAATCGCCTGACGCAACTGGGGCGTCATAACGAGTTTTTGAGCCAGTTTTAACTGTTGTCGAAGTTCAAGGGCCATGTCCGGGCTTCCTACATGCTGAAATTTTCGCCCAGATACATTTTCTTGGCCAGTTGACTCTCAATAATATCTGCTGCTGCGCCACTGGTTAGAATCTGGCCTTCGTTCATGATGTAGGCAAAATCGCAGACCTGTAATGTCTCCCGGACATTATGATCAGAGATGAGAACGCCAAGACCCTTTGCTTTGAGCCCTCGGATAATTTGTTGCAGGTCGGCAACGGCCAGTGGGTCTACACCGGCAAAAGGCTCGTCAAGGAGGATAAAGCGAGGATTCGTGGCAAGAGCCCGCATGATTTCCACACGTCGGCGTTCACCGCCGGACAGGGCGTGGCCTTTATTCTGGGCAAGATATTCAATTTTCAGCTCAGCCATCAGGGCATTGATGCGGTTGTTGATTTCATTTCGGGTCAGGCCCAGGGGTTCAAGAACGATGCGGACATTTTCTTCAACTGTCAGCTTTTTGAATACGGACGGTTCCTGGGCCAGATAGGTAATACCCTTTGAGGCGCGGCGATGGATCGGCAGGGCGGTAATGTTCTCATCGTCCAGATGAATAGATCCGGCAGTGGGGCGGATAAAACCGACAATGGAGTAAAAAGTGGTCGTTTTGCCGGCGCCATTTGGTCCGAGCAGACCGACAATGGAACCGTTCTGCACCTGGAGGTTGACCTGGTCGACTACCCGGCGCGACCGGTATTCTTTGACCAGATTTCTGGTCTCCAGGATTGATCGGGAGGGCATTCTTATTTTTTCGAGTCAGATTCCGGGTGGATAGTCGCTGTGACTCGCCCGCTTTTTGACTTGTCCCGTTCGACGATTGATCGTTTTTCGTCAAGATAGTAAACAATGGTTTTGCCTGAGACCATGTTCTGGCCCTGCCATGCTTTGGCATTACCTGTCAGGATAACCTTGCGGTCCTTGGCGAAATAGTCCATGCGCTTACCGGTGCCGAGCCAGTCGTCCTGAGTGATTTCGACATTCCCGCGGCAAATAAGTTTTTTTACCTGGCTGGATTGGCTTTTACTTTTTGGCCCATCTTTTTGGGCATAGTAGACCGTCATTTCATCGGAGCGGATATTGACTTCTCCCTGACTGGCATCAACATTACCGATAAAGACGACCGAGTTGTCCTGTTCCTGGGACACCATGCGGTCGGCCTCAATATGGATGGGTTCATCTTCGCAGAAACCTGTTCCGGCAGAGAGCAGAAAAAGAATCGTGACCATGGCTGTCAGCAACAGCCCCCGAAGGGAGAATGAAAAAGAAAGCATTGGTATCCCCGTTTAATTATGTTTTATAGTGATTCCGGATTAATTTTTGCAGTAAAAAATTTAAGAATACAGGGTTCAATCTTAAATGTAAAGGCTTTCCCTGTGCCAGATATCTCTTGGAAAAAGGGAAAAGAGAGTTGTTTACAAGACATACAGGAGACAAGTATACTTGTTTTTTCTCTGTTTTGACCTATGCAATCATTGGAGTTAATCATGCAAGAGGAAGTTGCCAAGGCTAAGGTGCTGATAGAAGCTCTCCCTTATATTCGGGAGTTTAGTGAAAAAACCGTGGTGATTAAGTATGGGGGTCATGCCATGGTGGATGAAGCGCTGAAAAAGAGTTTTGCTCTGGATGTTATCCTGCTTAAATATATCGGGTTGAATCCTGTTATCGTCCATGGAGGCGGCCCCCAGATTAATCTGTTTCTGGAAAAAATGCAGATAACGTCCAATTATATTCAGGGCATGAGGGTGACTGACGGCGAAACCATGGATGTGGTTGAGATGGTGCTGGTTGGCAAGGTCAATAAAGAGATTGTCGGGCTGATCAATCATTGCGGCGGGAAAGCGGTTGGGCTTTCCGGTCGGGACGGAGATCTGGTGCAGGCCCGCAAAATGAAAATAATGAGCAAGCCAGAGGTGGAAACGGCCCCTCCCGAACTCATCGACCTTGGCCGGGTAGGGGAAGTGACCCGGGTCAATTCAGATATTCTGCAAACCCTTGATGCCCAGGATTTTATTCCGGTCATTGCCCCGGTTGGTGTGGGAGAGGACGGGCAGGCTTATAATATTAATGCCGATCTTGTTGCCGGTGCGATAGCAGCCGAGTTAAATGCCGTAAAACTCATTCTGCTGACCGATGTTGAGGGCGTGAAGGATGGTCAGGGTGAATTGCTGTCCTCTATTGCCATGGAAGAGATTGAGCAAATGATCGATGATGAGGTGATTCAGGGAGGAATGATCCCGAAATTGCGCTGTTGTGCTTCTGCCATTAAAGGAGGTGTTGGAAAGGCCCATATTATCGACGGGCGACAGGAGCATGCGCTGCTTCTTGAGATTTTTACCCATAAGGGAATTGGTACGGAGATAACAGGATGAGTAATCAGGAATGGATAAATCGGGGGGAATCTGTGTTTGTCGGGACATACAGCCGGTTTCCGGCAGCTATGGTACGTGGTGAAGGATGCAGGCTGTGGGATGATGACGGAAAAGAGTATCTTGATTTTCTGGCCGGCATTGCTGTTTGCTCTCTTGGTCATTGTCATCCGACAGTTACTGAGGCTGTCAGGAAACAGTCCGGAGAACTCATGCACGTCTCCAATCTGTTTCATACAAAGCCACAGATCGAACTGGCCGGGCTGCTGACGGCCAACAGTTTTGCGGATCGGGTATTTATGGCAAATTCAGGGGCCGAGGCCAATGAAGCAGCCATAAAACTGGCCAGAATTTACAGCGGTGAAGGGCGTTATGAGGTCATTTCTCTCTCCGGTTCATTTCACGGGAGAACCCTGGCAACAG
>JALXCX010000285.1 GCA_026990725.1 Desulfobulbaceae bacterium | reverse complement strand
TTCCTTTTTTATCGGTTCAAACGTACGGGATATGATTCAGGAGGGATTGGGCGATTATACGCCGGTTTTGCTCTCAGATATTCCTGTGCTGTTTCATTCAGGGCGTCTGCCCCTTGATGTGGCGCTGATCCAGGTAACCCCGCCGGATATGCGGGGCAAGGTCAGCCTTGGCATCTCTGTTGATGTGGTACGAAGTGCCACGGAAAATGCTTCTCTCGTCATTGCCCAGGTCAATCCCAATATGCCCTGGACCCATGGTGACAGCCTCATTGATGTCTATGATCTTGATCTGTTGGTTCCGGTGGAAGCAGATCTTATCGAACGCCAGACCAACCCCTTTAATGAAACGGCAAAGAGAATAGGCAGAGAGGTTGCCTCCCTGGTGCCCAACGGAGCAACTGTCGAATTCGGCCTTGGCCGTATTCCCGGTCTTGGTCGTTTACCGCTGGCAGTGATGGAATTTCTTTGCGATAAAAATGATCTTGGCATCCATACCGAACTGTTGTCTGAACCTCTGGTTGATTTAATAGAATCCGGGGCAGTGACCGGAGTGAGAAAAACAGTTGATCGGGGACGGGTTACGGTTAGTTTCTGTATGGGGACAAGAAGAGTCTATGATTTTGTCGATAACAACCCGTTGATATGTTTCCGCCCCACAGAATATGTCAATGATTCCAATATAATTGGTAAACAGAAAAAAATGGTTGCCATTAATATGGCCCTGGAGATTGATCTTACCGGCCAGGTGTGTTCGGATTCTGTTGGTGGCAGGTTTTATTCAGGAATTGGTGGCCAGGTTGATTTTAATCGTGGTGCGGCCCGCTCTGAAGGGGGCAGGGCAATTTTTGTCATGCCTTCCACCAATGGAGATAAGAGCCGTTCCCGTATTGTTACTACCCTGCAGCCTGGTTCTGGTGTGGTCACCACCAGAGGGACCGTGCATTATGTGGTCACTGAATACGGTATTGCCTATCTGCATGGCAAGTCTATTCAGGAACGTGTCATGGCGCTTATCTCAATTGCTCATCCAGACTGGCGGGGAAAATTGCTACAGGAGGCTGTTGAGGCAAAATATATCCGCCCGGAAAAGGCTGGCCTCGGGGAACGTATGCTCATGCCCGGTGAGGAATTCATGCGGACGAGTCTGTTGCTTGATGACGGTACGCAGGTGTCTTTCCGTTCAATCAGACCAACAGATGAACCCCATATGCGTGGCCTCATATATGACCTGTCGCAGGAAACGGTTTACTATCGTTTTATGAGCAACCAGCAGCGGTTTACCCATCGCCAGATTCAGGATTTTGTCTATATTGATCATAGAAAGGACGTGGCCATCATCGGTGTTGTACCTGAGGCCCATGGCGAGGAAATTATTGCCGTTGGCAGGTATTATCTTAATCAGAAGACCAACAAGGCAGAAGTCGCCTTTGTTATCCGTGACGGCTGGCAGAATAATGGCATTGGCACATTTATGTTCCGTCATTTAATGACCATTGCCAAACGAAACGGTATCAGCGGTTTTACCGCTGAAGTGCTGCGCGATAACCGGAGAATGCAATCGATCTTCAACCATTCAGGTTACAAGGTAAAGAGCAGGATGGAAGAGGGCGTGTACAGCTTTGTAATAGATTTTTAGAGCATATGCGGGGCAGGATGGCAACAGATCAGGAGGATTTTGTTCATGTATTTGTCTTATCCCCCGGCGCGTTTGACTTTATAGCCCAGGCCGGTTAGCTCTTGTTCCAGTAAATCTCTCTTGTCGCCCTGGATTTCTATAATATTATTTTTTACAGAGCCGCCACAACCGCATTTTTTCTTAAATGATTGAGCCAGGTTTTTCAGTTCTGCCGGTGCAAGAGGAACGCCGGTTATCAGGGTAACTCCTTTTCCTTTTCTTCCTTTCGTCTGCCGCATTAATCTGACAATTCCATCATGTTGAGAAGCTGTCTGTTTTTTTCCGCCACAGCGGCATCGGGAGATTTTTTTGTCACATTCGGGGCAGATCCTCCCCTGTTCAGTAGAGTAGACTCTGCGGCTGGTAGAAGCTTGTTTTTTCAAAACGATATCAGGTGAGGCTGGGGAGGAGGAAATGTATTGCTTCAAGGGGTCGTTGCCTGAGACGGTTTTGTCTGGAAAATTTTATTCTGTTTATCGAGAAAATATTTAAGATGGTTGACAACTTCTGTATCAAGAAGTCCTGACTGGGCATCTTTTTCGACAATGGCAAGGCTTTCTTCCGGAGAAATGGCCCGACGATATGGGCGATCGGTGGTGAGGGCGTCATACATGTCAACCACGGCCATGATCCTGACAGGAAGTGAAATCTGTTCTTTTTTGAGCCCGTCCGGGTAACCGGATCCGTCCAGCTTCTCATGATGGTGACGGATTATTTCCAGTGCAGGCCCAAGATTTTGTTGTAATGGCAGGCAAATCTGGTATCCGGTTAAGACATGTTTTTTCATCTCGTCCCATTCCGGGCTGGTCAGACGGGCAGTTTTGTTAAGAATTTTCTGGGGAACGCCAATCTTGCCGATATCGTGCAGAATACCTCCGAGTTTAAGAGATTCAAGTTCTTCTCTGTGCATCCCAAAGCGTTTGCCGATTTCTAGTGCCATACTGGCTACGCGCCGAATATGCCCCTGGGCATTGTCCTTTTTCTCGATAATGTTTGCAAGCGATATAAGAACATTTTCTATACTTGTCAGGTTGCTGTTTGATTTTTTCACCCGAATCAAAGACCTTACGCGGGCCAGAAGCTGATCTCTTTCAGGGGGCTTGGTAAGAAAGTCATCAGCTCCGGCTTTGATGCCTTTAATTTTGGCCTCAACAGAGTCAAGAGCCGTCACCAGCACGATGGGGATCCGGCGGGTAGATTCAGTGCGTTTGAGCAGTTCACAAAATTCAAACCCATCCATATCCGGCATCATGACATCAAGGAGTATCAGATCTATGTTTTCTCTGACAACACATTGTAATGCCTCTTGTCCACTGTTTGCCTGGTGAACGACATACCCCTGTGAAGAGATCATCGCAGTAAGCAGTTGTGCGCTGCCCGGTTCGTCGTCTACGACCAGAATCCGGCCAGGTTCCATGCCATTAGATTCTAATTCATCATCATCTTCCCAGAAAATTTTTCGGTTGGAGGATGATTTTGCTCTGGCCAGGAGTTCTTCGGAGAGAAAGAACAGGGTCTCTTTTGTGGCTGCATTACCCGGAAAGGAGACAATGGATATACTCAGGCTGAAATTGGGACCCAGGGTTTCGGTGATTTCACGGTGAATGCGGCTGAGAACCTTTTGCGCAATCGGCAGAGTTATTTCAACAAGGAGTACCGCAAAACGGTCACCGGCTATTCGCGCTGACAGGTCGGATTGACGCAGGCCTCGATTTGGCGAAATAAAGCTGGCAATACCTTTGAGCAGAATATTACCGGCCAGTTTGCCGTACTTTTCATTATAGGCATTAAAATTATCTACATCAAGAAGGGCGAGAACGCAAGGCGTGCCATAACGCCTTGATCTCTCAATCTCTCTGTCGAGCGAAATAAGGAAAAAATCGTGGCTGAATAACCCTGTGAGAGAGTCGCGACACGCCGTTTGATCCAGTAAAGAATAGCTATTTTGCAGTACTTTTTCCATTAGTCACTATTTTATATTCTCGCACGAGTCAATGTCAAGCCCTTGCGGTAATTAAATATGAAATAAAACATATTGGAATAACTATGAAATATGCATATTTCTCAATGTGGTAGTAAGTTTTATTCTCATGCAGGTGAAAAAAGAGTGGATTATCAACGAGTAACTACGGCAGGGTACAGCAACGGATAATGAAAAGACGTTATTCCATTGTCCGACAATTATTTTTTAGGTTTTGCCATTGTTTCTTAAGTCTTTTCTCCGAAACGGGAAAGGCCGTGCCAAGCTCCGGTGCAAAAACCGAGACTCGGAATTCTTCAACCATTTGTCGATACACAGCTACTGCCTCACGACAGGCCGAAGATGTATTCCCTCCTGTTTGTAAATGCTGCAGATTTGCAAGAAATGGTGCTAGACGTTGCGCCTTGAGGTTGTCCTTTTCTGGAGAATGCTCTGCTCTTTCAATGCGCAGGCCAAGCGCCTGCAGGTATTTTTTCTTGGCTGAAATATTATCAGTTTTAAGAGTGGTAAGAAAATCATGATCAAGCTGTTCATCAAGAAGTTGCTGGAAATTCGTAAACAGAGCGTTATCCAGATGATTGTTTTTAGCGGCACGCTGACGCCATTTTGTGATTTTGACCTGTACTTTTCTTCGGGTAGATAGCAATTCAAGGATACTGTTGATCTGCTCTTTTGCCAGCCTGAGGATACCGTTTGTCCGGACTTCACTTACTATGGACTGAAATTGTTTTTCGTCTGGTAACTGATCAGTTGTCGGAAATATATTGTCGAGTATGCACTCTGTCAGTTTTTCTGAAATTTCAGCTGCAGTGGCTTTCATACCAAGAGAGAGCCAAGAGGCCGAATGACCGGCAACCGCTGCTTTGCATTCTTTTTTAAGAGCCTTTTTCTCCTTTGAAAATTCTTTGTCAAAAAGAAAACGCAGGCCGCATTGATTTTGCTTTGCTGCCAGTTTCTCATCAGTAATATAACGTACATTTAAACCTGATTTTTCATCGTTTATTAAAACCGTTGGGTAGTAGGCTGTACCGGGTCCGTTTTTGCTCTCAATTTGAATGATTATTTCAGGCGCTGAAGAAAAATTCCAGCTGGTAATATTGTCCTGTTCCGGAAGTTTATGGTGTTTTTTCTTTGCGAATGTATGGGCTGTTTTTTGGAAATATGGTTGCAGCTCATGAAAAGAACGGCAGCAATGGCGTGTTTTTCCCTGTTCGTCGCAAAGCCTGAAGCGCATGAGTAGATGGGCGGGAAGGTTGCCAAGCTGCCAGTCGGCCCTGGTAAGAGTTACCTGAAAACGTCTTTGTATAACACGTTCAAGTGCGGGATACAGAGAATCCTGGTACATGGACAATCCATCCATTATCTGGTCAACTGCGCCTGGTAAGGGAACAAAAAGTTTTCTTAGTTTTTTGGGTAATCCTTTGAGCAGGAAAAAGATTTTTTCTTCAAGTAATCCCGGCACAAGCCATTCGAAGATTTCCGGGGAAAGAGAGGTATAGGCCTGCATTGGAATATCAACAGTGACACCGTCTGCATCATGACCAGGCTGAAACAGGTATGAAAGTTTCAGCGGCCCCCGGTTTGTCTGCAGCGTATCCGGGAAACGATACAACTCATCACTTTCAGGCAGCATCTTACAGATGTCATCTTCGTTCATCCAAAGAAACTTGTCTGATT
>JALXCX010000284.1 GCA_026990725.1 Desulfobulbaceae bacterium | reverse complement strand
CTGCTGTGACCTCTGTTATTGATTCCGATGTGATTGTTCTGGTGACAGACTCCACACCCTTTGGTTTTCACGATTTTGTTTTGGCGTGGGAAGCCTTTTCTCCTTTTAAGAAACCCATGGGCGTTGTCATAAACCGGGCCGGTCTGGGAGATAACGAAATTCAACAATTCTGCCAGGAGAAAAAAATTCCTGTTCTTGCTGAAATACCCTATGACCGTGCGATTGCCGAGGCGTATTCAAAGGGTCGGGTGGTAGCAGACATTTCAGAAGATATGCGTGGGCTGTTTGTTTCTTTGCAAAAGAAGATCGGGGAATTGGCCGGATCAAAGCAGCAGGAGGTTTCCCGTGCGTGAGATACTTATCATAAGCGGTAAAGGCGGCACAGGAAAGACATCGTTGACAGCTGCTTTTGCGCATCTTGCTAGGGGCAAGGTGCTTTGTGACCTCGATGTGGACGCGCCGGACCTGCATCTGTTGCTTGACCCGCATCATGAAAAAGAAGTGGAATTCTGGGCAGGTAATGTGGCGGAAATTGATGCCGATAAGTGTCAGCAATGCGGCTTGTGTCAGGAGATGTGTCGTTATGGAGCTGTTCTTCACCATGCCAACGGCCAGTATTCAATAGATGCGCTTCGCTGTGAAGGGTGCAAGGTGTGTGTGGAGTTTTGTCCTGATGAGGCGATTAATTTTCCGGAAACACATTGCGGCCAGTGGTTTATTTCGACGACTCGTTTTGGCCCTATGGTGCATGCCAGACTTTTTCCCGGCGAAGAAAACTCAGGTCGTCTCGTTGCTCTACTCAAACAGGAAGCAAAGGAACTTGCCGAGGAACAGGGACTTGATCTTATTTTGTGTGATGGCGCACCGGGAATAGGATGTCCGGTGATCAGCTCTCTTTCCGGAACAAGTCTTGCCGTTCTGGTGACTGAACCCACACCATCGGGGCGACACGATTTAGAACGGGTTGCCTCATTGTGCGATCATTTCAAAGTACCGACCGCAGTGATTATAAATAAATATGATCTCAATTTGGAAGAAACAGAAAATATAGAGTTATTTTGTCGGGAAAATGACTACGCAGTCGTTGGAAAACTATCCCATGACCCGGTTATTACCGAGGCAATGGTCCAAAGACTTGCGGTAACCGAACTTGGTACAACAGATCTTGGCAGTGAAATTACCACAACATGGCAGGAAATAATCAGGCAACTTTCCTGATATTAAGTATTTTTATTTTTGATAATAGTATTTTAAGGAGGCTTCTCTTATGACAACAGTTGGAATTCCCTCAACAGAACCCGGCGGCCTTGATGCCGTCTTTGGCCAGCATTTTGGTCATTGTGATCTCTATACACTTGTTGATATTGAAGACGGTGAAATAAAAAATGTTCGTACCCTGCCAAGTGTTCCACACCAGCAGGGAGGGTGCATGGCACCGGTGCAGTACCTCGCAGATAACGGCGTCCAGGTTTTACTGGCAGGCGGGATGGGCATGCGTCCTTTGATGGCCTTTAACCAGTTGAATATTGATGTCTTTTTTGCCCAGGGAGCAGCAACTGTAGGCCAGGCTGTACAGGCTTTTGTGGATGGTCAGCTCAAGGTTTTTACCACCGAGTTCACCTGCGGCGGCGGTGGTGGTCCCAAATAGCCGTTTTCAGTCCGGTGTTTTATCCGCCAGATTACAGATATTGGTCGATTAGTTTATTGTTCAGGAGGAGAAAAGGATGGTCAAAATTCTGCTTGTCAGCAAACGTCAGGAAGCCATTAAGGGCTTTATCGATGCGCTCCACGCAGTTGACGAAGTTGATTTAGATGTAACTGCGTCGGCAACAGATGTTCTTGATCAGGTTCGCCGGCAGCCACCGAGTCTTGTTATCGTTGATTATCATTTGGAAGACATGGCCCCCCTTGATTTGGCCATGGAGCTTTTGAAGATAAATGCGCTGGTGAACATTGCTGTTGTAAGCACCATGAATGAAGATGATTTTCATGAAGCAACCGAAGGTCTGGGGCTCCTCCCCCGGATACCTTCTCCTCCTGCTGCAATGGATGTAACCCCGCTGCTTGGACGGTTGCGGGAGGTTTTGGGAACTTGAAGTTGTCTTTCTATTTGCTTTCCTGAGTTCGTATCCTTCAGGAAAGCATTTCATCAAAACCCCAGAAAGGGTAATCGATCCGGTAGGCACCGATTTTTCCCGGGCTATGTTCTCGGCTTGCCACCAGCCAGAGGTCGTTATGGCGTTTTTCGACAGGATCGTCACCAAAAGGATCCCATTGCGGCAGCAGAACCATGGCGTTGTCAGCAGAATACTCAATATCTCCTGAGCCTTTAAAGGCACCCAGCTGAGGCTGACTGTCATATCGGCCGTCTTCTCCTCTTGTCAGTTCCGAAATCACCAGAAAAGCAACACTGAGTTCGTCACGAATGGTTTCAATTTGCCGCAGCCAGGCGTCTATGCCGGTTCTACGCTCGGAAAAGTCCTTAAACGGTAGTTTATGCAGACTGTCTATGACAACGACGGTGTATTCTGAATTTGTTTCATGGCGTAAAAAATCAATATGGCTACGCATGAGCTTAGGGGTGAGTTTCCTGTCGGTAACCACCCGGAACCAGGGGAGCATGTGTTGCAGTTTGGTACGTGCTGTCTGCAGCCGGGTTTGTTCTTCTTGAGTTAACTCTCCGTCTTTAATCTGGTCGTTGGTGAGCCTGCTGAGGCGACAGAGAATTCTCTGGTAGATTTTCTGGCGACCGTTTTCAAAATCATAATAAATGACCGGTATTTTGCGTTGGGCCATTTCCGAAGCTATTTGAATAAAAAACGAGGACTTCCCGGCTTTGGGGAGGCCGCCCATAATATTAATGCCGTGAATTCCGCCCAGGGACTGGTCAAGTTTCTTAAAGCCTGATCTCATGGTCATATAACTCTCACCAGATTCCAGGACGAACTGATTTTGAAAATGAAGATATTCTCTTTCCGGTGAGCCAAAAGGAGAAAAGGATTTGGCATTTTTTATGAGAGAAAAAGCCTTTTTTTGAAAATCATTACCATTTTCAATGGCCAGACGGGTAAGGTTGTAATGCTTGGCAGTTTTGTCATCCCATTGGATCAGCCTGATTTTATAACCAAGCCGTGCCGCGAGTTCCCTGGCGGCTGTTGTTGACTCTGGCGAATTATTGACACATAAAAAGATGGTTCTAATCCAGGTCAGTTTTTCACTGCTCAGATGGACAAAGTCCGCGGCTGTGGGCATGGCAATGACGGGAAGCCCCAGTTGCTTGAGGGGAAGAAGATTTTCTTCCCCTTCAACGATGAGAAGACTGCCGTTTTCACAACGCGTGAGCTCTTCGACATTGAAAATTCTGAATCTTTCTGTAAAGAAATCCTCATTACCATACCAGAAGGTATCCTCGGGACGTTCAGGATGAACACAGCGTGCTGAATAACAGTTGCCATCGGTCTGGAAATACGGGTAAACAAGATAGCGGCCATTATAGCCTATCTGCATTTCCTGCAGGACTTCACCAGAGATCCCGGATTGAGCAAAACGGGTAGTTAGCTCTTCTGTTAATTTTCCTGTAAAACCAAGAATTTCCTGATTCAGATTTTTCATGGGATATTCAACTTTTGATACAGCATAATCTCGGTCCGGGTCAAATCCCGGTACCTGTTTGAGATCGATGTTGAGCTGTCGTCCAAAATGAAGGGGAAACCCGCCGGGTGCGCAACGGTTATGGCAGCGAAAGTAGCCGTGGAAAAAGCTTTCGGGATTTAAGGAAACAATCAACGTGCTTTTTTCTTCTTTGCCATTCTGCTCACAAAAAGGGCAAGGTGCCGTAAGAATGTTGTTTTTAACTTCTGCTTCTGGTAATTGTTTTTTGTAGAAATCAGTAACCGGATCCCTGTGATTCATGGTTGCTCCAGGATGTGACTTGAGGTGGCCTTTCTTTTGTTTGTTTCTCGTGGGGCTTATTGCCTGTTGGGGGCCTGTAACAGTTTGCTACCCGGTCGGTTTGCGGCAGGGCATTTTATTCTCTTCCTCTATTCAATCAGAAACTACCATTCATATCAATAAAATAGAATATTTTTGGGGGACAGTGCATGGCCGGTGCAAAAAATTATGAAAAAATGGATCTTTTTTATCTGGGGCGGGAACTTGATCCGGCTACAGGAAAGACAACACAAAACCCATTGCTTTATAAGAATAAACACTTGACAACCCATGCCGCCATTATCGGTATGACCGGCAGCGGTAAAACCGGGCTTGGTATAGATTTGCTCGAAGAGGCTGCTCTAGACAGACTTCCCGCACTGGTGATTGACCCCAAAGGAGATATGGTTAATCTTCTTCTGTCCTTTCCCGAGCTGGCCCCGGAGGATTTTTCACCCTGGATTGATGAGAATGAAGCAGAGCAGAAAGGTTTAACCCGAGAGGAACTCGCCGTCCAAACAGCTGCAACCTGGGAGAAGGGGATAACTTTCTGGGATCAGGATAAAACACGAATTTCCAGAATGCGTGAAAGTGTTGATTTTGAGGTCTATACTCCGGGGAGCAGTTCCGGGCGGCCGGTTTCTGTGCTTGCCAGCATGGAAGCACCCGATCAAAGGATATTGCAGGAAAATGATGTCGTTTCCAGTTTAGTCAATTCTTCGGTTGGTTCGATCTTGTCTCTGGTGGGAATAAAAGCTGATCCTTTGCAGAGCCGGGAGCATATTTTACTCTCATCCCTTCTTCTTTATTATTGGCGCAAACAACAGGATGTGTCTCTGGAAAAGTTGATCGGGGCTGTTGTTAATCCCCCTTTTGCCAAAATAGGAACATTGCCAACCGATGTGTTTTTTCCTCAGCAGCAGCGGATGAATCTTGCCATGCAGCTCAATAATATTCTGGCAAGCCCGGCCTTTAGTGGGTGGACAGCAGGCAAGGCGTTGAGAATTGAAGATTTTTTATATAGTCCATCAGGGAAACCACAGGTCTCTATTTTTTCGATTGCCCATTTAAGCGATGATGAACGCATGTTTTTTGTCACCATGCTGTTGGGCAGGCTTATAGCCTGGATGCGGCAGCAGGAAGGAAGCAGTGGATTGCGTTGTTTGCTGTATATGGATGAAATCTTTGGCTATTTCCCGCCGAGTGCTAATCCTCCGTCCAAAAAGCCGATGTTACTTTTACTGAAACAGGCAAGGGCCTACGGACTTGGAATTGTCCTTTCAACCCAGAATCCGGTTGATCTTGATTATAAAGGACTGGCTAATATCGGCACCTGGTTTGTTGGTCGTCTACAGACCCGACAGGACCAGGATCGGGTAATGGCAGGTATAGCCGGGAGTTCAGA
>JALXCX010000283.1 GCA_026990725.1 Desulfobulbaceae bacterium | reverse complement strand
GTACCCAGGCCATGGGCGGGAACATCCTGTACTCATAGGTTGGCATTCCCAGGATCAGCCCGGCAGACTTCCAGGCTGAGGCCAAAATAAAGCCGACGTGATCATGGGGAACCCGGTAGATGTGCACCGGAACACCTTCTCCACGTACCCCCTGCACCATACTGTTTACTATCTGCCCGGTATTGCCGTACATACTTGACCAGACAACAGTGATCTCCGGCTCGGCAGGGCCAGTCATATAGCCCGCAAACTTTGTATATTCCTCAATGATAGCCTTGGGATTTTCCCGCCAGACAATACCGTGTGACGGAGCCACCATCTTGATATCCAGATCTTCGACCAGCGCAATGGCCTTGGTGACAAACATGGAAAACCCACCGATAATATTTGCGTAATAACGCAGAGCCTCTTCCATAAAAAATCTATGCTGTTCCGAGGAGAGTTGATCGTCAAAAACGACATCGGTTATTGCCCCATATGAGCCAAAGGCATCACAGGAGAAAAGGATACCTGAAGATTTTTCATACGAAAACATGGTTTCCGGCCAGTGAAGGTTGGGGGCCTCATAAAAAACCAGTTCCTTTCCCTGTCCCAGATCAAGCGTATCTCCGGTTTTTACTCTATGAACATTTTTTTCAATACCGCAAAAAGCCTTGAGTACATCCGCACCTTTTTCGGTGATGTAAAACTGCAAATTCGGATTCTTCCGGTAAAACGCAGGCAGCCAGCTGGTGTGATCAGGCTCCATGTGGTTGATAATCAGGTAATCAACATCTTCGGGCTGTAGAGAAATGGAGGCCAACTCTCGTTCAAACTGCAGCGGTTTATCATCGACATCCTCAGTCAAGTCAATAATGGCTGTCTTCTCTCCTTTGATCACATAGGAATTAATGGAAATTCCATCTGTCATCGGCCACATACCCTCAAAGAGCTGATCACTTTCAAGATTTATCCCCAACCGGTATATACCCTCTGCCATGGCCGTTGCTTTCATTGCTTTCCCTCCTTTGAGATGAACAAGTCGCTTAATGTATAGATAAAATACTCTATTGCGTGCATATGACAACAGTAAAAATTCCTGCCCCACCGATACCCCTGACTCTGTTTTACTTTTCAGTTTTCCCGGCAACGTGTTATGAAAGAACAGGAATAAAATCGCTGTCCGAACCGGAGAGCACCGTGCATTGTCGCAAAATGATCCTTATTTCGAACGCTGTTTTTTATGAATACATTTGATGTTGTTATAATCGGTGCCGGACATGCAGGATGTGAGGCCGCCCTTGCCTGCGCCCGTATGGGCTGCAAGACCCTTGTCTGTATTATCAATGCAGACACCATTGGTGCGATGTCCTGCAATCCGGCCATTGGCGGGCTGGCCAAGGGACATCTGGTCAAAGAGATTGACGCCCTTGGCGGGGAAATGGCCAAAAATATTGATGCCACCGGCATTCAGTTCCGCAGACTGAACACCAGTAAAGGTCCGGCAGTACGTTCATCCCGCGCCCAGGCAGACCGGCTGCTCTACCGCCTGCGCATGAAAAACATTCTCGAAAATCAGGAAAATCTTGAAATCCGCCAGACCGTTGTGGACGAAATTCTCGTTAAAAACAACCGGGTCACAGGGATTAAGACCTCACTTGATGAAAGAATTACAGCACAAGCTGTCGTCGTCTGCACCGGCACCTTTTTAAACGGGCTTATCCATGTGGGGCTTAAAAATTTTCCTGCAGGACGCATGGGCGATGCTCCTTCCACCCGCTTGGCCAACTGGTATAAAGACATTGACTTTACTGTGGGCAGGATGAAAACCGGGACTGTTCCCCGCCTTGACGGCAACACCATTGATTATGCGCAACTTGAACCGCAGTATACCGACAAGACTCCGTCCCTGTTCTCTTTTTCCAGCGGTAAAACACCTGTCCTGCCTCAGCGCCCCTGTTATATCACCTATACCAACGAAAACACCCATGAAATCATCCGACAGGGCATTGGTCAATCCCCCATGTATGCAGGTATTATCGAGGGGATTGGCGCACGATACTGCCCTTCCATAGAAGATAAAGTCATGCGCTTTCCGGATAAACTACGCCATCAGGTTTTTCTGGAACCAGAAGGGCTGGACACAGTAGAGGTCTATCCAAACGGCATCCCGACAAGCCTGCCGCTTAAGGTACAGGTAGACATGGTACACTCCATAGCAGGGCTTGAAAACGCCCGGATCATCCGCCCGGGCTATGCCATTGAGTATGATTATATTGATCCCCTTGAACTCAAGCCATCCCTTGAGACCAAAAAAATACAGGGGCTATTCCATGCCGGACAGATAAACGGCACCTCAGGCTATGAAGAAGCAGCCGGCCAGGGGCTTATTGCGGCCATCAACGCGGTCAGGCAGATACGAGAGGAAAAACCACTCATTTTAGGCCGGTCCCAGGCCTATATTGGCGTCTTAATAGATGATCTGGTCACCCTTGGCACACGGGAACCTTACCGCTTGTTCACGTCCCGTGCCGAATACCGTCTGCTTCTGCGTGAAGATAACGCTGACCTGCGCCTGCGCAAAATCGGCCACCAGCTCGGGCTTATCGACGAGGCGACCTGGACATCATTTTTAACCAAAAAATCTGCCATCGAAGAGACTGTTGCGGCCCTGCTCCATATTCGAATCAAACCATCAAAGGCCGTCAACTCCTTTCTTGAGGCACAAGGTTCTACCCCACTGACTCAGGCCATGACCATGACCGAACTGCTCCGGAGGCCGGAAATCAAACTGAGCCGGATGGCCGAACTTGCCCGGCTTGCCGAAGTTGAACTGCCGGTTGATCTTGACACTCTTGACTTTGGTGACGAGGTGGAGCTGCAGATTAAATATGCAGGTTATATCAAACGGCAGCAGGAACAGGTTGACCGCTTTGCCAAACTGGAACGGACAAAACTGCCCGAAGACATTGAGTACAACACCCTGCCCGGACTCTCAAATGAGGTCGTGGAAAAACTTACCACAGTCCAGCCCCGTTCTCTTGGACAGGCTTCCCGTATTTCCGGAGTAACCCCGGCCGCGGTTTCCGTGCTCCAGGTGCATCTAAAGAAAATGGGTCTTCTCTAACCCCAGGAGTAGCCTTGAAGATGGTGTTCTATTCAGAATCGGGTAATTCTCTCAATTGTACCACAGACGAATGCACAATGTTTCCGGGAGAAAACAAGAGCATCACGAAAAGATCACAACAAAAATCAACAGAGTCGCCAACCTCTGCGCCCAACGCCCATGCTTGCCTATCCACATATTAATCCGATAATCGTGTCCATTGGCCCATTCAAAATCCGCTGGTACGGAGTCATGTACATTCTGGGCTTTATTGCCGCCCACCTTCTGGCTCGGCACCAGGCCAGAAAAATTAATTTTGAGAGGTTGCTCGTTCTTCAGGACAATCTCAACCTTGCCATCATTGCCGGGGTAATTCTTGGCGGACGGATCGGCTATGTCACTTTCTACAATTTTTCCTATTACAGCCAGCACCCTTTTGAAATTCTGGCCACCTGGCAGGGGGGGATGTCGTTTCACGGGGGTTGTATTGGCGTGCTTGTCGGTGGCGCACTGTTTTCCTGGCGCAAGCATCTGGACTTCTGGAAGACTGCAGATATATATGTGGTCACGGTCCCAATTGGTCTTGGGCTTGGCAGAATAGCCAATTTTATAAATGATGAACTCTTTGGCCGGATAACAGATGTCCCCTGGGCCATGGTGTTTCCCGCAGGCGGCCCTTTGCCGCGACACCCGTCACAACTCTATGAGGCCGCACTGGAGGGGATACTGCTCTTCACCATCCTCTGGTCCTTAAAAAAACGACCCTGGCAGGAGCAGTACAAAAAAAACTGGCCCCATGGCTCGATGCTGGCCCTGTTCCTTATCCTGTATGGCGTAATGCGTTTTCTGGTCGAATTTTTCCGGGAACCGGATCCACAGCTTGGCCATGTGTTTGCGAATATGACCATGGGGCAGATTCTCAGCCTTTCAATGCTGGTTTTTGGCGGTCTGCTCTGGCTGATACGAAAAAAAATGACGGGAACTTCCTGAGCAGAAGTACCCGTCATTCTCCCGGAAAAAATGTTAACTGCCAGAGAAGCAGATAACGAAAAAGATTACTGAATTTTCTCAACCAGAGCTTTCCCCGGACGAAACTTTACACCACGACGCGATGGTATGGGTACTTCTTCACCGGTGCGCGGATTACGGCCCAGACGGGGGGCACGGTCAATCACTGAAAAACTCCCAAAACCAACCAGGGTCACACGCTCCCCGCCTTCCATAGCACTGGACATTGTCTGCAGCATTCCGTTCAAACCGCGTTCGGCCGCAACCTTACTGATATTAGCCGAACGGGCAATTGATTCGACAAGATCATTCTTATTCATTTTATCCCCCTTTCTCTCTTGCGTACAAGTAAACATAAGCAATTACTTTTGAGTCTTCTTCTAAAACGCATTTCCTGGAAAAAAACAATTGAGGGAACTACCCAATTTTATATAGGTAAAACTACCTAATTTATTGCAGGGCAAGGAGGAAACAAAGAAAACTATTCAGGAACTACAATAGAGTTACGTACCACATGGTTGACAAGATCAACGGTTTTTTTCTTCTTAAATTTTTTCAGAAGACTGGCCCTGTGATGATCAATTGTTCGGGGACTCAAGCACAGCGTTTCCGCCATCTGCTTACTGGTTTTCCCTTTAACCACCATCCGCAAAACCTGTTTTTCACGTTTGGTCAACTTAACAAGGGGGCTTTCTTTCTGATCGTGAATGGCAGAAACCATTCCACCGCTTACCTCAGAAACCAGCTGAGGGGAGATATAAATCTTACCCTGATGTACTGTTTCAATGGCTGTGCATAATTCTGTATCTGAATCATCTTTGAGTAGATACCCATGCGCCCCGGAAGAAATTGTCTGGTAAACATACTGGGCCTGTGCATGCATGGTAAGAATCAGGATACGGACATCTGCAAAGCGTTCCCGCAAAATTGACACGGTTTCAATGCCGTTCATTTTAGGCATGGAAATATCAAGGATGACCATATCCGGCTGATGTTCCCCTATCTGATCGATCAACTCCTGTCCATCTGCCGCTTCGGAGACGACCTCCATATCCTCTGTCTGACTGATGATGGATTTTATTCCCTTCCTGATGAGACTGTGGTCATCAGCAATAATGATTCTATACGGTTTCATGGTAATTCATCTATAAAATCAATACTCACCGGACAATGATCCGAGCCGGTAATCTCATCATGTATTTCTGCGTTTTTTACCCTGTCCCGGCTGCCCGGATCAACGACAAAATAATCAATCCGCCAGCCAATATTCCGGGCACGGGCATT
>JALXCX010000282.1 GCA_026990725.1 Desulfobulbaceae bacterium | reverse complement strand
CATACATCATCGTTTTGACCTCTACCGGGGATAAGAGCTCTGCGGTAAATGCCCTGTCTGTAGGAGCTGATGATTTTTTACGTAAACCGGCCCTGCCTGAAGAACTCAGGTTAAGGACCTCCAGCGGCTTTCGTCTGCTCAATCTTGAGAGTACTGAAGAACTCATTTTTGCCATGGCCAAGCTGTCTGAATACCGCAGTGAAGAAACCGGCTATCATCTGGAGCGGGTTCAGCATTATATACGGGTGCTGGCAAGAGATGTTGTGGAAAATTGCCCTGAGTTGCAAATTACCTCTCCTCTGGCAGAAGAGATTGCCTGGGTAAGCTCCTTGCATGATATTGGCAAAGTAGCCATTGCGGATGCAATTCTACATAAACCTGGCAGGTTAACTTCTGAAGAATATGACGAAATAAAGGAACATGCAAAAATCGGTGGTGAGCTGTTGCGGACTATTTATGAAAAAACAGGTTCCCATGGCATAAAAACAGCGTACGAGATTGCCCAGTATCATCATGAACGATTTGATGGCACCGGCTATCCGGAGGGGCTGGCCGGAGATGATATTCCTGTTTCCGCACGCATTATGGCCCTTGCAGATATTTATGATGCATTGACATCGGAGCGTAGTTACAAAAAAGCCCGGTCTCATGAGGAGACCAGGGACATTATTCTTGAGGAACGCGGTAGGCACTTGGACCCCCGTCTTGTTGATGCCTTTCTTCGTCAGGAGGAATTTTGGAAAATTATTCGGGAAAGATTTGCTGATTGATGCCTCCAACCTGACGATTTTTTTCAGCGTATCTTGAATAATTTTTATAGAATCTGTTTAGATCTGCGGGACCAACTTTCCTCTCTCGATCTGGTCTCCGGCTTACAATAGGTTCTTCTTGTACTAGTTTGTCCATTGTTTAATTGACTGTTTTTGTGGGGGAAAACACCTTTGATTCCCCCGTCCACTTGCAGCAAGACCGTTTTTTCTATTTTTTTTCTATGAATATTTCCACCAGAGTTCTTCATACTGTCATGATAATCAGCATGGCAGCACTTCTGTTTCTCAGTTGGGTTGTGTTTGATAACCAGCAAAAGAGTAGAACTCAGGATATTGAGATCTACAGAAATTTTCTTGTTCAGGAGGGGCAGCGGCTTAACCAGGCATTTAGTCAGTTGATCAGTGTTTCAGACCTGCTTAAAAAGAATCCGATAGTCATTAATTCGCTGGCGCAGCATGCCAAAGGCAAAACTCCAACAAGGAGTGCCGTTCTTATTGTTGACAAGAATCTGGAATCTATCGCTTCCATAGATAAAATTTCTTCTGTCTTTCTGATGGATACGAATGGACTCTGTGTGTATGCGAGCAAGAAAAGTTTTGTCGGCAAGAATTATGGATTCAGGCCATACTTCAAAGATGCGATAACCTGGGGAAGCGGTTTGTATGTTGCCATGGGGGTGACCTCAAAGCAGCCTGGCATTTATTTTGCCCAGCCGGTTGTTGACGGGGCGCATATTCTTGGTGTGGCAGTCATGAAAATTATGCCCTCTTTTTTTGATTTACACTCAGTGTTGTCTGCCTTTGCCCGAACAATTCCAACACCCAGACAACTTCGAATGGGCTTGACCACCGCAAGCGGTATTTTTATCGATGCAAAAAACAATTCCCTTGCCTCTTTTGAAATACTTTCCGAAAAAAAGATTCAGGAGTTAAGAAAAACTCGCCAATTCCCCCCCGAGCGCATCAGCTCCCTGGAGTTCCCAAAAGGGAGCTTTGCAAAGCTTGCGGATAAAAATCTGCTCGAGGTGAAAAATACAGAGGGGGTTGACTATTTTTTGTTTAAGGAAGAGTTAATGTCCAGCAGGCTCTTCCTCCTCCATATTGTCGACGTTCAATGGTTTCGCAGCAGTTATCGGCCTGTTTCATCATCCTATAAAACGCTCATGTATATAATGGGCAGCATTTTGCTTGTTCTGATGGCTTTTCTTTATTTCTTGAACAGGCAGCACCATGACATGCTGTCAGCTGCCGAAGGGGTGAGGAGGGAAACAAAGCAGAGGCTAAAGGAGAAGAAAAAATACGAAACCATTATCAACAGGAACCCGGAAGGGTTTTGTCTTTTTGATGCGGAATCCCAGGAAATTCACGAAGTGAACGAGAGCTTTTGCCAACTCCTTGGTATACCGGAAGAGCAGATCTTTGGGAGCAGGATCCTGGATATTTTTGTTGGGCTTAAAGAGAAGGGTTGTTGTGTTTCAGATAATCCTGAGTCACGTACAGGGAGGTTTGAGAGCCGTTTATACCTCGAGAATGGGCAGAATATTGATGTGTTAATCCATTTTGGAGAAATTACAGATCAAGAGACGCTCAAAAAAGATCGTTTTTGTTTTGTTACAGATATTACAGAACGGAAAAAGGAGCAGGAACAACTTCTGCTTTTTTCCCGAGTCATCGAGCAAAGTCCCAGCGGCATTGTCATCACTGACAGCCATGGCGTTATTGTCTATGTAAATCAGGCTTTTGCAAAAATAACCGGCTACAGCAGCGAGGAGGCCTGTGGCCAGAAGCCTTCAATTTTAAATTCAGGGAAAACAGACCCGGAAACATTCAAGGTTCTCTGGGAGGTACTTTTGAGCGGCCGCAACTGGAAAGGGTATCTCCGGAACAGGAAAAAGGACGGTACGCTGTATTGGGAAGGGCAGGTCATGGCCCCTGTCTTTGACAGTCAACATCGGATAAGTCATTTTTTTGCCATAAAAAATGATATTACCGAACGAATTATTCTTGAACACCAGATTGCCTCCAAATCAGCGGAACTGGAACTTATTGTCGATCATGCTGCCATTGGTATCTCATACATTGTTGATCATAAGTTTCTCTGGGTGAGTGCTTCTGGAGCGGAGATGTTTGGCTATGAGAGCAAAGATGACGTGGCAGGTCTGTCAACGGAATTAATCTTTCAAAGCCGTGAAGTTTATGAGGATACAATTACCAGGGCAACACAAAGTTTTCAGAATAATAAGGTCTTTGAAGATGAGCAGTTGTTGAAAAAGCGGGACGGTACCCTGTTTTGGTCTTCACTTAAGGGCAAAGCTATCGATCCAGCTGATCTCAGTCAGGGGGCCATCTGGCTTACGCAGGATATCAGTGATCAAAAAGAAGTTGAAAAACATCTCCAGCTTGCCAGAGACAGAGCCCAGCAGGCCAGCAGGGAAAAAAGCAGTTTTCTTGCCAATATGAGTCACGAAATTCGAACCCCCATGAACTCGATCATCGGCATGAGCCGTCTGGCAATGGAGACCCCGCTTGATGCACAGCAAAAATATTTACTTGAAACAATACGACATTCTGCCGATTTTCTCTTGGCCTTGATTAATGATATTCTTGATTTTTCCAAGATTGAGTCAGGTCGTTTTGAGCTGGATAGTCATCCTTTTGAGCTTAAAACCGTCATTACCCAGGTCCTGCAAACCATGGAGTTTCTGGCCCGGAAAAAAGGGCTGGAGCTGAAAAGTCGGATTACGTCGGATACACCTCAACATGTTGTTGGAGATGATTTACGATTGCGTCAGATTTTGCATAACCTTGTGGGGAATGCGATTAAATTTACAGAAACGGGCGAGATTAAGGTACGAGTAGGTGCTGGTAAGGAGCAGAAGGATGATGAGGCTGTTCTGCTTGATTTTGAAGTGGAGGATAACGGTATAGGCATTGCCCCCGAGAAGCAGGAGGCTATTTTTGACTCTTTTGTTCAGGCAGACACAAGCATAAGCCGTAATTTTGGCGGCACGGGTCTGGGGCTTGCCATCAGCTCACAGTTATGTCGGCTTATGGGCGGTGAGATGAAAGTGAAAAGTGAGCCCGGGAGCGGTTCGACGTTCTGTTTTTCCGTTGTCCTGAAAAGGTCTTCTCCTGAAGAATGCCATCAACTCGAGGAAAAGGATTTTGCAGGTGATTCTTTCAAGACACCTTTACGGATACTTCTGGTTGATGATAATTCAGCAAACCGGTACCTGGCTCAGGCGATATTTAAGAAGGGTGATCATCAGGTTGTTGAAGCTGAAAACGGAATGGAGGCTCTGACCATACTTCTTGATCATCATTTTGATGTGATTCTCCTGGATGTCCAGATGCCGAAAATGGATGGAATTACGGCAACACGTATTATTCGATCCTGTGAAAACGGGAAAGGAGAATCTCCGGAGCGTTTTCTCCCAGCAGAATTCAGCACTTTGCTTCGTTCAAGACTTGCAGGCGGACATATTCCTATTGTTGCCCTGACAGCTCATGCGCTGAGTGAAGACAGGGAGCAATGCCTGGAGGCCGGCATGGATGCCTATGCCGTTAAACCCTTTAAACCCCAAGAAATATATCACGCCATGTCACAGTCACTTGTTTCAGAGTAGAAGGGAAATGTGAGTTTTTTGTCAAAATTTTTTGGAAGCGTGGAAGCATCCTGGCCCGTTGTCCGAAATTGGACTGGTAGCAGAAGAATTGTTAGATTCGCCTCATGTATGCACACCTATTTATGATAAACAGTATGGACAAATGGTTGCACTGAAATGAACCCAGATTCTTTGAAATCCATGGTGTTTTTGTCTGGTGACCGGCTGCAGGGGGAGCTCGCAGGAATAATTATTCTCCTGCTGTTGACGGCTTTGTGCATTTTGTTGCCAGCCCTTATTATCAGTTTGCGAAAGAATCATGCAAAAGATTTGCTTCTGCGGAAATTGCAGGGTGAGCAGGACCGGCATCAGCGGGATGCGGAAAAGTATAACAGGTTTATACAGCATGGAAGTTTGGGTTGTTTGGTCATGGATAGCGAATGTTCAAATATTCTTGAAGCCAACAGTGCGCTTTGCCTGATGCTTGGTCGAACAGAACAGGAAATGACGGACCAGCCCGTGCAGGGTTTACTTGATGATCAATCCCTGGAGAGATTAAGGAAATTGTCTTCCTCCGGATGGGATCAGGGACGTTCTGCTGTTTTTGAAACATCTCTACTTCATGCCGATGGGCAGAGCATTTCGGTTATGCTGTCCTGTGCCGCTTCGGAGACAGAAGATTTGGGGTTGGTGCTGGTGACTGATATAAGTCATCTGAAAGTGCGGGAACGTGAGTTGTCTCTGTTTAAGAAAGCATTTGAGTATAGTGGAAATGCTATTGTTATTACAGACAATAATGGATTAATTGAGCACGTGAACCCCGGTTTTTTTCGTTTGACCGGTTACATGGTTGAGGAAGCAGTCGGCCGAAAAATGAGTATTCTCAAATCCGGGCAGCATGGAAAAGCGTTCTACCAGGAGCTGTGGTCGACTATTACACATGGTGGAATCTGGCGTGGTAGAATTATTAATATGCGAAAAGATGGCTCCACCTATTGGGAGTCTATGGCTGTAGGACCCATTTATGACGACCATAATACTATTACACATTTTGTTGCTATTAAGTCAGACATCAGCAAGCCAGTGGCCATGGAGCAGGAGCTGGCAAGATTCCGACAGGCGGTAGATCAATCCCCAAACGGTTTTTTGCTCACCGATGACCGATGGCGGGTTAATTATGCAAATCAGGCTTGGGCGAATATGCATGGGTATGCTTTGGAAAAGATACAAAAAATGCCGGTGCAAGTTTTTTATTCCTCCTTGCGGGATAAGGAATTTGACGTACCTTTCAGTGCTCAGGTTTATGAAAAGAATTCTTTTAGCGGGGAAATGACACAATGGCGTAAGGACGGAACACATTTTCCCAGCCTGACCACTGCTACCCGTATAGTGCTTGAAGACTCGTTACACGATGAATTTATGATCTTTGCCAAGGACGTCAGCGAGCAAATGGAGAATTTTCGTCAACTGCAGGAAGCAAAAGAGCAGGCCTTGGTCGCCAGTCAGGCCAAAAGTACGTTCCTTGCCAACATGAGTCACGAAATTCGAACACCAATGAATGCCATCATGGGTATGGCACATTTATTGAAAGATAGTGAGATTACTGACAAGCAGGAGGATAAACTTGATCTTATCCTCAATGCTTCGGAAGCTCTCATGGAACTTGTTAACGATATTTTGGATTACTCGAAGGTTGAGGCAGGAAAACTAGCTCTTGAAATCAGGCCGTTTGAGATCAGCAGCCTGTTGGCCGATGTCGTTGGTATCCTGGGTAACAGTGCAAAAAGAAAAGGTCTGGAGTTGAAATATGGTATTACAGGTGCTGATGGTTATTTTAAGGGAGACGCTCTTCGGCTTCGTCAGGTGCTTTTGAACCTGGCAGGAAATGCCATAAAGTTTACGGAACAGGGAAAAGTTGAACTTAGTGTGGTCCTGCAACCTGATGACGGGGGAAAGTACAAGGCTCTTTTCAGTGTTAAAGATACAGGTATCGGGATTAACAGGGCGCAGCACGATGTTATTTTTGAGAGCTTTTCCCAGGCCGATGTCTCTATGACCAGAAGATATGGAGGGACTGGGCTTGGCCTGGTAATTTCCAGGCAGCTTGTTGAGTTAATGGGCGGTGAAATTTCGTTGGAATCCAGCCCGGGCCAGGGGAGCCGTTTTTCTTTCACCCTTTCTTTAGAGCGGGTCGAGGAGCCTGTTCGACCTGGTAATGTTCAGAAGCAGGTCGCTAGTTCTGTGACCGACCTTGATATTCTTCTGGTTGAAGATAATTCGGCCAATCGTCAGCTGGCAACAATGATTTTGCATAAACTGGGGCATAAGGTCACATCTGCCAATAATGGGTTCCAGGGGCTTGAGATTCTTGCAGAGGCGGAGTTTGATCTGGTACTTATGGACATTCAGATGCCGAAAATGGACGGGTTAACTGCGACACGAATTATTCGCCAGTTGGAAAAAGGAAAGTTTGATTCTAAACAGATATCGATGGATCTGGCCCAAAAAATTGGTAATCGGCTGGAAGGCCATCATCTTCCAATTATAGCCATAACGGCCAACGCCCTGCCAGAGGATCGGGAACGCTGTTTTGTAGAGGGAGTTGACGACTATCTTACCAAACCGTATAATCCGGATATGTTGAGCAGTGCATTGATCCTTTGCTCTGCAAAGGAAGAAAACAGTAAAGTCGGGCTTGAGGATAGTATGAAAACAACAGCGGAGAACGATGGCGGGCGGGAATCAGGGCTTGGCGGCCAGATTTTACAGCACTTGATGAAGGAATATGAACTTGACCAGGCCAGCGCTCAAGAGGTTCTGGATATGTATCGTAATTCTCTGCAAGAGGGAATGGATGCGTTAGAATCGGCATTAACGGCTGGCGATCTCGGCGAAGTAGAACGGCAGGCCCATGCCGTTAAGGGAGCATTGCTGAATATTGGTCTGGATGAACAGGCAGAAATAGCAAAAACAATGGAGTTCTCGGCACGCAAGGATGAAGCCTGTGATTATTCCAGAATGAGAGCAAAACTCTATGATCAAATTTCAGCTTTGTTTGGAGTGTAGATTTTCCTTTTTATAAGCTACTTGAGTACGTAAGGAAAACAATCAACATGGTTTGGCATTATAATTCTTGTAAATATAATCGACAGATTATAAACTTAAATAAGCAAGAGTTGTTCTGTCAGTATTTTTTAGGTATTATCGTTAATTTTTGAATGAATAAACAATGGACAAAGTTTTAATTGTCGATGACGATCTGGCGCTGCATAAGCTGCTTGGCGTCAGTTTGAAAAAATTCAGTAATGATTTTAGTGTCATCTTTGCTGCCAGCGGCAAAGAGGCTATTGATATCCTTGCGCAGGAAAAAATTGCGCTTTTAGTGACAGACATCAAAATGCCGGAGGTTGATGGGTTTGCTTTGTTGTCGCATGTGAGTGGCCACTATCCGGAAACCCCATGTATCGTTTTGACTTCTTATGCAATTCCTGGCTTGCAGGAAAGAATGTCTCAACGAGCTTTTCAGTTTTTAAAGAAGCCGGTTAAGCCGTCTGTCCTTGCCAAGATGATCATCAAGGGGCTTGAAGAGGCTGCCTCAGGTAGTGCTTTCACTGGAGTTTCTCTTCCCGGCCTGATTCAGGTCATTGCGACAGAAGGAAAAACCTGTCTGCTGAATATTCATGCTGCCGGGGAGAAAATCGGGCAGATGTATTTCAAAGGAGGCGAGCTTTTTGATGCTCTGTATCAAAACATCTCCGGGGAAAAAGCCGCTGTTCAGCTTATTGCCATGGATGATGTGCAGGTTCAGCAGAGTAAGCTTCCCCAAAAAGATATTCCACGAAAAATCAATACAGGCATGCAGGCTCTCATTCTTGAAGCCATGCGGTTAAAAGATGAGGCAACCGGAGATCTAACCGAGCAGGAAAAACAGGAACTGAAAGAACAGAGTCATTTGCTAAAAAAAGGGATCCATTTTTGCCAGGGGTTGAATTTTAGAAAAGCGCAACAGCCTCTTTTAACCCTGGTGAAAAAAAACCCCGAAAACGACCAGGCCTGGTTGTGGCTTTCCCGAACCTTGAACAGTATGAAGCAGATTCATATTTCACTGGGAAAAGCATATCATCTGGCCCCAAAGGAACCGGCCATTGCTGAAGAAACAGCGAAATATAAATCAGCGGTTAAAGCTGGTTTGCAAGAGGTCAGCCGTTGCCCATTTTGTTACGCCCCGGTTGATGCACAGGCAACAGCTTGTCATTTTTGTAAATCGTATCTGGTTGTCACCTCAGAAATTTTGCCTATGATATCGACCTGGACCAGCAAGGGCCAGGAAAGAATATTGCATCAGGCCATTGATCGTTTTGAGCATATTTTATCTCGTGAATTAAATGCCAAGGTCCTCTTTTATGCTGGATTGGCGTGTTTGCACCTAAATGATTTTGATGGTGTCTTGCAGTACCACGAGCAGCTGCAAATGTTTGAAGGTGGCGGAAAAAGTGTTTATACGCCAATGCTCGAACGGATTATCAGCTTTATTGCCTCCAAAGAGACAACAGATAAAGTCGAAGAGGAGTCGGCAGCTGTGGCTCCTGATGATGCACTCACCTCTGATTCGCTTGGTAGAAAGAAAATACTTGTCGTGGAGGATAGCCCAACGACCAGAAAGGTTATTAAAATGACGTTGCAGAGTAATGACTTTCTGGTTGTGGAAGCCGAAGATGGTGTCGAGGCTTTGAGCAAACTTAATGACGCACAACCTGATCTTATCCTGCTGGATGTGATGCTGCCCAAGCTGGATGGCTATGGCGTGTTGTCTGTTCTTAAGCAGAAGAAGGAACTCAAAAGTGTTCCTGTTATCATGTTGACCAGCAAAGACAGCCTAAAAGACAGGTTGAAAGGCCGGTTCTCCAGTGCCAGTGCTTATCTGACCAAACCTTTTAAGCCGGAACAGTTAATTAAGCAGGTAAAAAAATACCTCTGAAAGCTCTGTTTGTCGTTTGTTTCTGTTGTTCCCTTTTTCTTCCTGCCTCATTTCTCGAAGTGATACCACTGGTATTTCTTCCGGTCTTTTTTTTATGTCCTTGTTTTTCACCAGTTTCTTTAAACAGGATTTTTTTTGTCTGCTGACAATATAAAAACAGACTCTGCCTTGTATTTTGTATTTCTTTCCGTATAATAATTATACAAGTCTTTTTACTGACAGACGATTTCTTGCGGTTTTTTATAATATTTTTTTATAGACAGGGAAAAACAATCATGGCCGGACAAAAAATTTTAGTGGTAGATGATAGCCCGACACAGTTGAAATTAATCCTCGCCCCGTTGCAGTCCCAGAATTATGAAACAATCACTGCTTGTGATGGAGAAGAGGGACTGGCAAAGGCCTTTGCTGAAAAACCTGACCTGGTGGTCATGGACGTTGTCATGCCTAAGATGGATGGATTTCAAACCTGCAGAAAAATGAAACTCGCCGATGAACTCAAGCATATTCCCGTGATTATGTTGACGAGTAAAAATCAGAAAACTGATGAGTTCTGGGGGAAAAAACAGGGCGCAAATGAGTACCTGACAAAACCTTTTGCAGACCAGGATCTGCTTGATGCGGTGGCCAGAAATCTTGATCAGGTATAGTTGTCATGTCTGAGCCTGATAGGGAAAAATTAGAAGACGAACTTGTGTCTGAGTCCACTCGTAAGAGCGGTGAGCTCGAACTGCAGCAGCTTATCCAAAGTATTGATGGAGATATTCTTTCGGCGTTACAGGCCGGGGCAGGGCGAGAGGTTGTTGTCGAAGAAGAGGAACAACGTGAATATCTGGGCTATTTTATCTGTTTTACTCTTGCCGGAGAGTCAATGGCCATACCTCTTGCATCTGTTCAGGAAGCCGGTCAGTTGCAGGTTGTTCAAAAGCTTCCTTTGCTTCCAGACTGGATTCCGGGCATTACTATTATTCGCGGGGAAATAGTTTCTGTCGTTCATCTGGAACGTTTCCTGGGCAAGGCGCAAAAGGTTCCAACGGCAGGACACCCATACCTTGTCATCCATGGTCGGGACATAAAAATCGCTGTTACCGTTGACGGTATTATCGGCACCCGTTCTCTGTATCGTTTGGACAACAAAGAGTCTCGTCCTTCACGTTTTTTTGCAGGCTGGGCTGCCTATCAAGAAAGAGATTCTGAAAAGAAAATCAGTCTGTTTGATGTGGAAACTTTCCTTTCTTCTCGTAAGTTGCGAAACGCCGCAACCGCTTAACTTAAACGGTTGTCTGAGGACTTTTTATGACGGATGCAACGGATAATACGACGATAGTCAATGAACTTCTCAGTGAGGTTAAGGGCTATCTTCCTGAAATGAGAGGATGTCTGCAGGCTCTTCTTCAGGACAGCAACCAGGCAGAGGTTGCTAAAGAGCTTCATCGTATGACTCATACCATAAGCGGAGTCGCCGCGATGGTGCAGCTTGATGAGTTGAGTCAGGCTGCCGGTGTTATGGAAAATGAACTTGATGGTTTAATGGATGGGAAAATACCATGGAGTGTGCAGCGCATAGAGGTGATGTCTGAGACAGTGCAGAGAATCAGCAACTATTGTGAAAAAATGGACAGGGGTGAGTCTGGTGATAAAAATTTCTACGAGCAAACTGCTGCAGCCTTTGCCGGTTTGAGAGAATCACCTGCCGTGAGTGCTTCTGAAAATGATTCCGTTGACGACTTGTTTTCCGATTTTTCAGATGATGAAACAGATGATTTTTTCTCCCAGATAGAAGAAGGAGACAACACCGCCGCTGACGATGAATTGCAAAATCTTTTTGATTCCCTTGACGATGAGAAAGAATCAGCAGCTGAAACAGAGAGTTTCTTTGCAGACATGGAAGAGGAAGAGGAACTTTCTGATAAATCAGATGTTGCCGATGTCGATGAGCAAGTTGCGGTAGAGCGCAGTATAGCCCCGGCCTCAATCATTGATCAGGAATTGCTGGATTGTTTCAATGAAGAGGTGGAAGACCATCTCGAGAACATGGGTAATCAGCTGACTGCGCTTTCAGAATCAGTCTCTGCGCGAGTCGAAAAGAATGCAGCGCATCGGGAGATTCTTCATTCTCTGAGACGTTCCGTGCACACCATGAAGGGAGCCGCCGCTGTCATTGGTATTCAACCGGTGGCAGATTGGGGGCATGAGTTTGAAGATTTTCTTGACTGGCTCCATGATGATTCTAAATACTTGTCACCTGAAATTGTGTCGGCCATGTTCGAGGGTGCTGACCTGCTTGAAAAGATTTCTGATGATCCCGAAGCGCATTATGCGGATGAAATCCAACGTATAAATAATCTTTTTGAAGGTATTACCGGGGAAGTTCCCGGCAAAAATTCCTCTGGTGTTGCGGCAGAACTTGACGAGTTGCTCGACGTACCCGATGACAACGTAACCCTTGACGATGCCAAAGATTTTGTACCGGGAATTGATGCCGAACTTCTTGAGTGTTTTGCTGAAGAGGTTGAAGAACACCTTGAAAATATAGGCAATCAGCTCAATCACCTAACAGGTGAGGTTACGGAGCGGGTTGTTCTTGACGAGGCGCATCGGGAGAGTTTGCATTCTTTGAGGCGTTCGGTGCATACCATGAAAGGAGCTGCCGCTGTTATTGGTATAGAACCGGTTGCGGCATGGGGCCATGAATTCGAAGATTTTCTTGACTGGCTGCATGATGAATCTGATTCGATTTCTCCTGAAATAGTCTTGGCAATGCATGATGGAGCTGATCTGCTTGAGAGTATTGCCAATGACCCCGATGGTGAATATGGACGGGAACTTACTGAAACAAAAGATACTTTCCAGGATATTATTCGCAAGGGATCTGTTGAGGCTGAGGAGCCGGGGGATCAACTTGTAGCCGCATTTGATCCTGATCAGGATCTGTCCGGAGAAGATGCACAGGGTGCAGCTATTGATTCGGAGCTGTTGGAAATATTTAATGTTGAGGCCGAAGAACATTTGGAAAATATCGGCCGTAAACTGAATGTACTTTCAACGTCTGTTAAAGGAAAAATCCAAATTACTCCAGAACAACGGGCTGGATTGCATTCGCTCCGGCGCTCTGTCCATGATTTAAAGGGGGCAGCTAACGTCATAGGCGTTAAGCCGGTCGCTGAGTGGGGGCATGAATTTGAGAATTTTCTTGACTGGCTCCATGATGAATCAGAGTTTTTATCACCTGAAATCATTGCCACCCTTTTAGACAGCGCAGATATTCTGGATAAAATTGCTGATAATCCGGAAGTGGTCGTTAGCGGTGCAATTGATAATGTTAAAAAGACGTACCAGGCCTTCATTGACGGCGACTCTGCCCGGGAAAGCTTGGAGGAGGGGACTCTTGACAAGAGGGTCCAGGTCTTTAAAGACAGCCGCAAATCGGGTGGGGATGAGCAGCGAAAACTGCTCAGGAAAAAAACTCTTCGGGTGGGGATTGACAAGATTGAAGAAGTCATGGGACTGGGCGGGGATATGTCTATCAATCTTTCCAGTTCTGAAGACTCCATGGAGACCATGCGCTTTACACTTGAGGAACTTGCGGGCGTCCTGCAACGGTTAAAAGGAATCGCTTCAAGCCTTGAAACCGGCTATGAGCTGGCAACTATCCCACATTTCGGTTCTCCGAGCGGCGGCGATGAGGGCGCTGGTGGGATTATTGAGGAGTTTGATCCGCTTGAAATGGATCGCTATTCTGAACTCAATGTGTTGATCAGATCCTTAAACGAGACTGTTGTTGATCTCGATTCTATTCGCAGTCAGGCAGCAGAAGTTCATAATGACTGGCGAACCGGTATTGAACGTCAGAGCAAAATGCTGTCTGAGTTACAGAACAAGATGAAAGGGGTCCAGATGACGCCCTTTTCAACTCTTGCCAACAGATTGTATCGGACTGTGCGAGAATCGGCCCGGGTTACCGGGAAATCAGTGCGATTGGTCATTGAAGGCGGTTTCATCGAAATGGATACTTATGTATGGGATCTTATGGCTGATCCGTTAATGCATATGTTGAGAAATTCCGTTGATCATGGCGTGGAAACCAAGGAAGAGCGTAGAGCTGCCGACAAACCCGAGCAGGCAACAATTCGCATCAACTGTTCCCGGCGTGGAAATCAGTTTGCTCTTCGTCTATCTGATGACGGAAAAGGTCTTGATCTGGAGGCTATCAAAAAGAGAGCTTTGACTCTTTATCCCGATCTTGGTGTTGAGCAAATGGATGAGCGAGAGCTTGCCGGGCTTATTTTTCGTCAGGGTTTTTCCATCAGAACGCAGGTGACCACCATGTCTGGACGCGGCGTGGGAATGGATGTGGTTGGACATGCCGTAGAACTGCTTCATGGCAGTGTTGAAGTAACCACCCTGCCCGGAAAGGGCGCGGAATTTCTTTTTCTGCTGCCAATAACTGTTGCTCAATTACCGGCGTTGCTGGTCAAGTTTGGCCCGCAGCAGTTTGCCGTGCCCATGCGTGATATTACCAGGGTTTTACGATTAACTACCAAGGAGAGCGGCCAGGAGACGTTGGCAATTGATGATGATGTGCTGCCCATGATTCGACCAGCAAAAATGCTTGGATTCCGGACTTTGGGTAGATTCTCTCCCCGTTCCCGCCAAAGCAATGACAATGTTTTTGGTCTGGTTGTCAAGGCGGGAGGAAAGCGTGGTGTGTTGGTTGCGGATGCCATTAACGGGAACAGAGAAGTGGTTTTTAAAAGTCTTGGCTCGCATCTTCGTCATGTACCTTGCGTGGCCGGAGCTACGATTATGGGTGATGGCAGCCTGGTTCCCATCCTCCATACAGAGGATCTGTTTAACAGGGAGAAAATGGCACGTCATGCCGGCAAACTGTCAGAGCAGATGGGTTCTTCGACTGATGTCCAAACGCTCACAGTTCTTGCCGTGGATGATTCCATCAGCATTAGGAAAGTATTGAAAAATTTTATTACTTCACAGGGATGGCATCCTGTCCTTGCTGTTGACGGTGTGGACGGTATGGAGAAAATTCGGGAGAACACCCCTGACATCGTATTGCTTGATGTGGAAATGCCCCGGATGAATGGCTTTGAGGTCTTGCAGTTTCTCCACTCCCGCCCTGAATCACGAAATGTTCCTGTCTTGATGTTAACTTCAAGAAGTGCTGATAAATATAGAACAAAAGCTGATCAGCTGGGTGCACGAGGTTTTGTTACCAAACCCTTTGACGCAGAAAAACTTGCAGCCCTTATTCTCAAGCACACGAGCAAGAGGTACCGGTGAAAATGGATAGAATACGTTTGGTGGTCGCCGGTCTGTTTGTTGTAGGTATAGATGCCGGTAGCATAAGTGCAATACAAAGCAGAGAAGATCTCGAAGTCCAAGAGCGCAAACTGGTACATCTTGAATCATTTTTCAGGCAAACAGTTCCTCAATCGCGGAAAACCGGTTCAATCGTTCTCACAATGTCAAGTGAGTGTCAGCTGCCGGATCTTCTTGTTGATCAGGTGATTGTTGAAATTGAATGGCCCCGGCGTTTTGAGCCGAAACCTCTATTGTACCCGGATTTGGCCGGAGAGTGTTGTCCCAAAATATTTCTTTATAAAAAGCAGCCTGTGTTGCTGCTGGATCAGGAAGGATTTGCCCGGGTGAGCCAAAAGTTGCCTCCAGACACCGGGGTTGTTTCTTTACAGGCCTGGGATCTGCTTCCCGAAAAAAGTGTACCGGCCTCGCAACCTGCAGATTGTTTGCCTGAAGCCGATCATGCCCTGGCGGAGAGGGATTATGCAGCGGCACAGGAGGAGAAAAAACAAAGCATTGAAGAAGAGTTGCCCCTCAATGAGGTAGAGCGGGATGGTGTATTGCCCTGGGGTGAAGCAGAGTTTGTAGATAGCGAGACTCCTGTCATAGAGGCATCAGAAGAAACTGAGGAACCGGAATTGCATGAAGGCCTGAATGATGTTCCGGAGGCAGTTTGTGAGAAGCGTTCTGGGGGTATGGAGGAAGATGGCCCAGTTCGTACAGAGTTGACGGAGCAGGAGTTTGGGGACCTTGTTTACTGGGTCATTGAGAATTATCTGGATGGGGATACGCCTGTGAGGCAGGAAGTGCTGGTCCAGGATCTTCCTGCAGATTTTTTTCATGGTCAGCGTGTAGATGATAGTGTTCTGCGAAAAGTTATCGATAAAACACTCAGAAAATGTGCAACGACCTCTGATACAGACCTGCGGGAAATCATACGGGAAATGGCCGCGTGAAATTAATCGGCAGCAATGTGCTCCCTTGAAAAGGTAGAGCCGTTAGGAATAGCAGTACATTTGAAAGGAGTGGCATGAAAACCGAACACAGAGACTGGACTCGGGCCAATAAGGCCGTGGTGGCGATGATGCAGGCCAAAGGAGATGGGAAAAAAGATATTTTTTTCCTCTTCACTGTCAGTCAGGTTGAGGAAGTCCTGTCAGAAATAACTGTCAGGGCAATCCCTTTTGCCCCTGATTTTGTTGAGGGTATGTGCTGCTGGCGTGGGCAGATTGTCCCGGTCGTTGATATCGAAAAGCGCTTTGGTTTTTCAGGCAGGGAGCATTCTTCCTCAGATCGTTATCTTGTCGTGAGAACAGGCGCTTTGGATTCAACCGCTGATACACAGTTACTACACGGTGTATTTCGTGTTTCCGGTGAGGTGAAAGTTATTGGTGCTGGAGCAGAAAGTAGCATAGTCTCTCCAGAAATAATCGGCATTGAACCGTCTCTTGCAAGGGGAACATTCCAACAGAAAGGTAATTTTCTCATTGTACCGGACGTGGCATTGATTTTACAGAATGAGCAGAAAACAGATATTTTATAAAGGAGTGGGTAAATGACGGAAAATAAGGAAAACATCCTGAAGAATAAATCGTCTGGACTGGGTATTAGGAGCAAATTGTTGCTTTGGTTCCTGATTATTGCCTTGATACCCCTGGTTATCATTGGTTTTGCCAGTTACAAGCTTTCTTCTCAGGCTCTTGAAAAACAGTCATTTGACAGCCTTGAGTCTACACTTGTGCTCCAGAAAAAATCTCTGGAAGATTATTTTTCAGAAAGAACCCGAAACCTGGAAAACCTGGCTGGTGATGTGCGTATGCTCCAGCAGAGAACATTTGCGACCATGGCCGCTGTCAGGGATTTGAAAAAAGAACAGGTTGAGGGCTTTTTCAGAAATCGTCTTCGTGATGTGCAGGGGTTTGCTGGAAGTGCTCCGCAACAGGATGTTTTGGCCGGGGTGATCTCCGGTAATAGTGGAGCAGCAGGTAGAAAATATGTATCCTCGATTAAAGCCTGGGCCGGGGAACACAGCTTCAGTTCGGTCCTGATGGTGTCTGCTGACGGGCGGGTAGTCTTTTCAAGTGATCCTGTTATCAAAAAAGGTGTTTCTTTGCGAAAAGCAAAGGGAACCCCGGAACTTGCAGCCTTCAAAAGCGGGAAGAAAACAGCGACCTTCACTGATTTCAGTCTGTCTGCGCTCAGAAACAGTGAGCCGGCCGCCTATTTTTCTGCTCCGGTCATGAAAGGAGGTGCTGTGCTTGGGGTGGTACTGTGCAGACTTGATAATACCAGTCTTGATAAGCTCATGAATGAAAATATCGGTCTGGGAAAGAGCGGCGAGAGTTATTTGGTTGGCCGTGATCGTCTTTTTCGTTCCAACTCCTCATCTTTCGACGAGGCGACCCTTGCCAGTCCTGCTTTTCTTGTCGATACTGAATCTGTTGAAGCTGCTGTCGGCGGGCAGAGTGGCGAAGGGGTCATTATCAATTATCGTGGTGAATATGTCCTTTCCTCCTATGCACCTGTCAAGGTTGCCGGTGTTGACTGGGCGTTAATTGTTGAGCTTGATTTGTCTGTGGCAATGACCCCGAAAAGCAAGGGGGCTGAACGTGATTACCTGGCCGAGTACGCAGATAACTATGGTTATCCTGATCTGTACCTGCTGGACCCTGACGGCTATATTTATTATTCCGCCAAACAGCTGGCCGATTACCAGACAAATATTTTAAGTGGTCCGTTTAGCAAATCCGGATTTGCTGATACCGTTAATACTGTCCTTGAAACGAAAAAAATGGTGGTTAGTGATTATAGTCGATATCAGGCTGCCGGTGATAAACCATCAGCCTTTCTGGCAATGCCGCTTTTACAGGATGATGCTGTTGTGATGATTGTGGCCCTGCAGGTTCCAATTGATCAGATTAGTGCGATCATGCAAGAACATGGCGGGAAGGGAGATAC
>JALXCX010000281.1 GCA_026990725.1 Desulfobulbaceae bacterium | reverse complement strand
CCTTATCAGATCCCCCCCTGAACTAAGGGGATCTGATAAGGAAAGAATTGCTAAGAGGTCATAACCGCGGAATCATTATCTATTGCACACGGTTCCTTTTGAGAGTTTCGGATTGACCCAAAAAAATTATTATCCACAGAATAAGTGGTACACAGTACTACCATCTCCGTATTATTGCTGATTTTATGTATTTTTCCTTCTTTCCAGATCAAGCAAAAATTTTTTTATATCCAGACCGCCTCCATAGCCTGTCAAGTTACCTGATTTTCCAATAACCCGATGGCAGGGCGCAACAATGGCAATAGGGTTCAGTCCGTTTGTCCTGCCAACCGCCCTGACGGCCTTTGGGTTACCGATGAGCCGGGCTTGTTCTGAATAGGAGCGGGTTTCACCATAGGGAATAGCCAGAAGAGCCTGCCAGGTTTTTTGTTGGAATTCTGTTCCGGAAAACTTAATGGGTAGATCAAACACGGTCCGTTCCAAGTTAAAATATTCCTTGAGCTGAATTTGTGCTTTCCTGATAATGTCATTGGGTTCACAGCACAGTTCACCCATTTTTTTCCTTTCAGCTTCCCAGTTGCAGGCAAAGGTGAGAGTCTTCAGATGCTTGTTGTCAGCAACAATAAAAATATCGCCCACAGGGGAAGGTGTTTTCTGGCAGCAGATTTTCATTTTTTTTGTTTAGACAGGGTTTGTGCAAATTTGTTCCATATATAGTGCGTCATATAGGAACGGTTTGTTTTCCACAGATCTTCATCAACAAGATTTTGTTCCAATGCTCTTTGAATGATGAGGTCATTTTCCGGGAAGGCGTCAGCGTCACCAAAACAACGCATCATAATCATTTCTGTGGTCCAGGGGCCAATGCCCCTTATTGCGAGTAACTGTTTTCTGGTTTCTGGCAAATCTGAGCTATAAGAAAATGTGAATTCCTGATTATGGATCATGCCGGCTAATGTTCTTATGGCATCAGCTTTAGAACGGGTAATGCCTGTTTTTTCTATTTCTGCGGCCATTAATCTTTCCGGACTCGGGAATGCGTACAATCCATGATCATTTATTGGTGTGCCATATCCTTCAATAAGCACGCCAAGTTTTTTTGTTGCCTGCTGTATGGAAATAAGCTGGCTCAGGATAATGGAAACTGCCGTTTCAAAGGGATCATAACTTCCGGGTACCCGTACACCGGATTGTTTTGCTGCAGAGGTCGCTGGCAGATGGGCGGGATTATGATCGGTATCAAATAATCTTTTGATCCTTACCAGGATCGAGCTGATCTGGTCCAGTCTAAATCCTTTTAAACTGACCAATAAGGCGTCTTTTTTCGTATTTATTGTGATATTAATCGTTGCATACGTATTTTTTCCCGGAACATAACGCTCATAGACATTGCCATTAATTTTCTCTATGCCGCGGGCAGCATGCCTTTTTAAGAATGCAAGAACAGAGGAATAATCATAAGGTTTTCGCACCATGAGCGTTAACGTGAACCCGTCGTTATTGTGTTTCTTACATCGTTTACCTTTCCTGACCTCTGACGGCGTCCGGCGGAAAGCGGCTTTAAAAGATTCATTAAAACGCCGAATGGAATTAAAACCGGCGCCATAAGCAATTTTAGTTACTGGCTCCTGGGTTTCAAGGAGCAGCTGCTTGGCCAGGTGCAGTTTACGCGTTTGCATGATTTCAACGGGTGAGGCACCCAGCTGTTCTTTGAAAACTCTTCGTAAATGCCGTGTTGATATGCCGAGTGTTTCCGCAATGGACTCTACATTTTGATCCAGCAGCCCGGATTCCTCCATTAAACTTAGGCCCCTGCCGACAATATTTTTCCCGGGATTGATATACTTATTACCGGGTGCCAGATCAGGACGGCATCTCAGACAAGGCCTGTAGCCGGATTTTTCAGCTTCACTTGTGCTTTTAAAAAGAATAATGTTTTCAGGTTTAGGCCTGGCAGGGCAAACAGGACGACAGTATATTCTTGTGGTTGTGACCCCAAAGTACAACCTTCCGTCATAGCGGGGATCGCGGCGTAGAATGATCTGTCTGTAATCTGCATTTGTAAGTTGCTTCATCCTGATTATGGTAACGTATCATAATCAGGATTGCTGGCGATTTTCGGACACAAGCCTTATATTTTGTATTTTAACCAGACAAGTCGGAAAACTATCGGTTTTGCGGAATAACTCAGTCATGGTCATGCAGGCTGAGCGCTACCCGGACAAGGCCGCGCACGGAATTGGCTATGAAAATCTCGTCTGCAGCCAGCAGATCAGCCACACTCAGCACCTGTTCGCTGGCTTCACCCCGGGCAAGCAGCATGCGCCGGTATGTTCCGGCCAGCAGACCGCAGCTGACAGGCGGGGTCAACAGCTGTCCCTCTTTGCGAATAAAGACATTGCTGATGGCGCCTTCGGTGATCTCCCCTGCCCTGTTGGTAAACAGAACATCAAGACAACCCCGATCAACAGCCAGCCTATGCTCACGCTCAAACATGCTCCGCCTGGTTGTTTTATGGTAGAGATGGGGATTGTCCGCCTGCACCTGCCTGGCTGACAGACAAACCTCGGACGGCGTAGAGGACTGTGGACTCTCTGCCAGAGACACGGTACTGATCTTCAGCCTGCCATCCCGGTGGAGCAGCAGACGAACTCTCTGGTTGTGCCGGCAGTCAGCCACAGCGTCATGGAGCTGTTGTTCAACAAGAGCCGGATCAACCGAAAAATGAAAATAACGGCAGGAATCGACCAGCCGTTCCAGATGATAGGCCAGAAGGAAAAAACCACTGTCCGGCTGCCAGAGCAGGGTTTCAATGAGTTGAAAATCAGGATTTTCTCTGGTGAGGAAATTGCCTTTCAGCAGACATTCCTGCCACTCGGCCTCCGGATCTGAATCCGCCACAATGCCTGCACCGATCCCCATTTTCCCTGTTTGCCACAGAGTTCCAGAGTGCGGATGGGTACGTTGAAACAGCTGTTTTCTAAACCGGCATAGCCTATGGCCCCGCAGTATATCCGCAAAAGCAGGGTTCCAGTTCGTGGATAATCTCCATGGTCCGAATTTTGGGCGCCCCGGTCACCGATCCGCAGGGAAACAGCGACGTCATACAATCGCGCTGGGAAAAGGTCCTCTGCAACAGGGATTCATAGGTTTCAACATCAAACAGAGATCGGGGAACAACCCTGCCGCCCCGCCGGCATGGATATGCTCTGTGATTCTCTGCACGGCCTCCAGATATTTTCTGCGGGAGACTGCAGCCTGCGGCGCAGTGCAGTGAAATGAATCGCAACCTGGTTCTGCACAGGGCCACGTCCGGTTTTGGGTGCAGTCTCCCTTCGCATGATCATACACCAGCGGCTCGTCATACACGCCGAGTACGGCAAGCGGACGGCCGGGATCAGCTATTTTTTCTGCAAGCAGATCGCGAAGACAGGGTTCAAGCAGGTATCCGAACTCATAACCTCGCCAACCGGCAACATAATACCCCTGTCGGCACCACAGGTCAGCTGCAGCCAGAAACTCTGCCGCATCGTCTTCTTTTGAGCAGACCAGCTGCAGGCGCGGCGAACTGAAGAGCAGCGACTGATAATTCTCTTTACTCACCCGGGCACTTTCCAGAAAAACAAAGTCATCCTGCTGCTCAAGCCAGGCGGTAATTCCGACTATGGTGTTTTCGTCAAATGGCTTCATGGCCGCTGCTGATCATGTAGGAAGAGAAATTGAAAAGGGCTGCCCCGAGCCTGCCTGCTGAATTTCTATCAAGTTGCCTTGCTTATAACAACATTTTCCCTCCATTTCCATTTGCTTTCATTTTACGCTCCAGACAATATTCTTTTAATATAAAAAAACTCCCCTTTCTCCATTTTTAGATACCGGACAAAACGGAATAAAGTGTAAATAAGAAATAGGGAAATAAGAGGAAATAATACTATTTATCTATTTCCTTTAAAAAAAGTAACGTGTCCCTTATTTTCTCCTTATTTTCTCTAAAAATCATATTAATTTTATCGGCTGCAAGTGAGCATAGTATTAAAGAATTAGTAACTGTTCAGCTGCACGCCATAGTGCGGCGATCAGGCCTCCTCACATAGATGGGCAGCTGAACAGTTACAGGCCACAGGTTATACCAGCATTAGGCTGATACCTGAATAGTTACAAAAATTATGCAATTATCCACTTAATAAGGGAACCTGAATTCACCGGAGGCCCAAAAAGATATGTCCCAGAAATCCGTTCGAGCACGCTCAGGGTGATGTTCCTGGAGCGCTTACCTATTTTCCATTATCCTACTCCTGGCTGCTCCAGAGAGGATGGGGTAGTAAAGGATCTTCAGGATACTGTCTGTTGCAGCCTGGGGGCAGTACTCAACTAAAAGATCATCTACATACCAGCCGATATCATTGACTACAGTTGTTGCGTAAAAATCAAAAATCAGAGTGACGAGTCCGCCAGTATAACTACTTAGATCGGCATAGTGCAGGGTCCATCCCGACTCATCCGGTAAACCGTTCGAAGAATAGACCACATCGCCATTTGCAGTAATTTGGGCAAAATCATATGCGCTGTTATTTGCATGGAGGACCTGGTACCAGAAAATGCCGACAGGGCCGGAGATTTCCGTCAAGTCAATTTCAAAACTGAGCAAACTGTGGTCGCCCAGGTTTGAATAAGGTCCTTCAAGTACTGTTGCCCAGGCTTTTTCCCCACTATGTGCCCCTCCCAGGGCGGTGGGGTAGTCAGAGGACACGACTCCCCACTGCCAGTCGTTTGTTGCGGTCCCGCCACCATCATTGCTTTCAAAATCATAGAAATTCTTTTGTAAGCCAATTTGCTCTGCCGGGCAGATGGGTTCCAATACAACAACTGACGCTGAATCGCTACTGGCATGAGATACCGAGGAATTATGTGCAGTCCATGTTCCGGTCTCAGTGAAACTTGATACAATACCTTCCTTCAATTCACTAAGCCAGACAGAAGCCCCTGGCCTCAATTCGAATGGAAAGCCCGACATGATTGGACCTAGCTCTGAAGAAACAAGATCCTGGCTGGTGTATGTAGTGGTTAAACTGGTATTGGTGACTTCATAACAAAATGTTACAGTCTCTCCTGAGCGGATAGTATAATTTTCTTCAGAGAAACATCCGTCACCGCTTGGATTGCTCGGTGTTCTGAGGTCAGGGCCTACAGTCACTTCAAGTGAAATTGAACCGGGGCTGTTATCAAAGCAAACGGCTGAAACTGGAGCTCCCCCCGTCAAAATACTTGCTTCATTGAAGGAGTATTGCAGTGCATTGTTGCCGTCCTGGTTGATTCCTATGGTTGCACTTGCACCATAATCCCAGTCGGCATTACTGAAGTCGACGTCGCTGTAGACAAAATCAATTCG
>JALXCX010000280.1 GCA_026990725.1 Desulfobulbaceae bacterium | reverse complement strand
GCTGTCAGTCACCTGGAGTACTGGAGGAGAGTCCAGAAGAATAAAATCAAACTGCTCCCGGGCTTTGTTCAGGATTGTGACCATTTTCTTTGAACTGAGCAATTCTGCCGGATTGGGCGGTACAGGGCCGGAGGGTATCATGGAGATTGCGCCGTCCTGTGTATTTTGAATCAGTTGTCGGCTGTTCTCTGTATTCCCGGATAAATAATTACTTAAGCCATAGTTGTTTGTTATGCCAAACACAGAATGTTGCCTTGGCCGACGCATGTCACAGTCAATAATCAACACTTTCTTCTCGTTTTGGGCAAGAATATGGGCCAGGTTACCAGTGGTGGATGTTTTTCCTTCCTGCTCGACCATGCTGGTGATCAGGATTGTCCTGGGAGGATGATCAGGGGTGGAAAAAAGCAGACTGGATCTTATAAGCCGATAACTCTCTGCCAGCGGAGACAGAGGCCTTTCGATGACATAGGTTTCAATGGATTCGTTTTGAGCATTCAGATCCTCAACCGTGCCCAACACAGTAAGTTTTAGACGTTCTTCAACCTTTTTGGTATCTTTTACGGTGTTGTCGAGGTATTCAAGAAACAAGGCCAGCAGAATGCTGCCAAGCAAACCAAACACAAGTCCCTGAATCATTTCTTTTTTCATGTTAGGAGAAGAAGGCGCTCCTGGAAACTCTGCTTTCTTGGTTACCCAAATCTTTAAATCCTGTGATTGTTCTGTTAAATTCTCTTTCTTAATGCTGGTTGAGAGCGCATCATAAACCGCCTGATTCATCTCTTTTTCACGGGCCATAATTGTGTACTGAACAAAGCGTTCGTTCATGTCCAGCAGCTCGGCTTTGGTTGACGCTATGAGCTCGGAGAGGTCTTGCACTCTGGTTTTAGAAAGTTCATAGGCATTTTTTGTAGCTGATTCTATCCTGCGGATTTCTGCCTCCCGTTCCTTGAGCAGCAAATTGCGTTCAGCTTTTGCCTGGATAATGGCCGGGTGTTTATAGCCGAATTTTTTTGAAAGTTCCTTAATGTTCTGTTGTGAGGAATAAATCCGTTCCCGCAAATTCTGTAAAACACCATTTCCGGAAAATAAAGGAATCGTTTCCAGTGTTTTGGAATCTTTTCTGGCCTGAACAATCTGTTTATATACAGCTTCGTTTTCTTTTTCCTTTGCCTGGGCTATTGAGAGTTGACTGCTGAATTCAGACAGCTTTTGCGGGAACACAGCCAGCTTATTTTCAACTGTGACTATATCATTGTCCCGCATAAATTTTTGTAGTTTTTTCTCTGATTCTTCGAGTTTACGCTGTTCCTCTTTGGCTTTGGATGTCATCCAGGTCAGGCTGTATTTTGTCAGACTTGATTTTATGTCAAGCGTCTCATCAATGTAGGCCTGAACAAGAGCGTTTGCCACCATCTGCGCAATAGCGGGGTCTTTGTGGCTATATGAAATACTGACTATTTTTGTCTTTTTAATGGGGGAAATCTGGATGCCGCCCTGAATAATAGAGGCAATAATATCCGTATCTGTTCTTGTTGTTCCAGATATCTTTGAACCAGCACTTGATTGGGGATTTTTAGGGGATGAAGTCGTTGCAACAGAATCATCAGACTGCAAAAAATATTTTTTATACTTTGTATCGAGTTGCAGTTGTTCAACAACCCGATGTGCCACATTATAACTGCGAATCAGTTCAAACTGAGTGCCCATAAAGGCGGGGTCCCACATCATGTAAACACGGGAGCCCTGCAATTCGGCCCCGGTCAGGTTTTTTTCTATAAGGACCTGGGTAGTTGCTTTGTAAACAGGTGTTTTAGAGACTGTGTTCAGAGCAAAAACAAGAAAAATAATTGCCGTGACCGTCAGGATAAGCCATTTACGGTTAAGGAGAAGACGAAAATAATCACGCAGGTGTTTTTCGTCTTCTTTTAGGAATTCGTCCATGAGTGGGTCAGCATGCATTGTTCTGTTTTCTCTCAATAGATAAATGGGATTTACCCGGGATGCTTTCTGCTTTTTAAAATAAGCATAAGACAGATCATGAGTCGTTAAAAAAAACTTTCAGGAACAACAACTATATCGTCTGCTTGAAGAGATGTATTAAGCTCCACGTCCTCAAATATTTTTTTCTCACCATCTATTACCCGAATAATTCGAATGCTTGAATCTGACGCTTTTCCGTTAAACCCGCCAGCCAGGGAAATAAGTTTGAGAACGGTTGTTCCTTTGCCGCAGGGATAGGCATTAGGCTGGTTTACTTCTCCTGTAATGTAACAGGTGCCCTGTTTGGAGATGGAAACAGTATCACCTCCGTGAATGAGTATATTCTTTGTCGAGTCACCACGTTCTATCAGTCCATTGAGATCAATAGTTATTGTCTTATCTGCTCTTTTAATTGTCGCTGTTTCCCCAGCCGTTTCTTTGAGACCGCCTGCCTGAGAAATCAGTTCAAGGAGGGACGTCGGACCCTGGAGCTCGATAAGGCCGGGGTTTAGAACCTGCCCGAGGATTATTGCTTTCTTACTCTTAAACTGGTCTATAAAAATATTGACCTGGGGATGAATAATATAGCCATCTTCAAGCAGGGATTTAATATTTGCAGCCGCTTCAGGAATTTTCTGCCCACCTACATGCACCACGCCAATTAAAGGAAAGACAATGTTCCCGTTTTCAGAAACCCGGACGGTGTTCTTTAACTCGTCATGGTCATAGACCGTTATCGTGAGCACATCTCCGGAACCTATGGTGTAATCATCAGCATATAGAGGATAAAGTGGGAAAAACGTGACAAAAAAGACTGCAATGGCAAAACGTAGAAACAGATTGTAAATCATGGTCATAGGGTTGAAATAATTATCAGGACAAACTCAATACATTTTCCAATGCTGAAATATCTAAACAGATAGCTCTCTTTTGAATCGAATTATAGCAGGTATTTATTAAGCATGCAGTGAATAAAAGGAGAATGGGGACAAGTTTACAGGAGTAATCAGCGCAGTTGCCAGGGCTGGCTTAAAACGTTGCTTTCAAGCCGAACCTGAAAATGTTTGATTCGTAGTCAAGGTAATCTTTGCTGGAATCTTTTGAATCAAACGTGTAGGAAAGCTCGCCGGTCAGCCACCTGCGGAATGCGTATTGCAGTTCGGGCTTAAAGTAGAAGCGGTCATCTTCTCTGGGGGTGCCGTCAAATTGGTTATAGTCAGAATTTTCATAGATGATATTGAGCATTCCTCTGAATCGATTTGAAAATCTCTGCTGATAACCAAGTCTGCCTGAAAAGACTTTCTTGTTCAGCGCTCCATAACTGTCTGTCTGCTCAACATTATATGTGGCATCAAGAAGCAATGACGTTTTAACTGTTGCCTTCCAGTTTGCCTGAATTTCAAAAGAAAAAATATTGGGTGAATCTGTCAGAACGGGGTTGTCGTAATCAACATTCTGATATCCTGCCTTGGCCATGAATGTGGTTTTAACGGTCGGTTTCCAGTTAATACCACCATAAATAAAAGTGTTATCGTTATCGTAAATAAAACCCCTGTCATCATTTTTGTCATAGTCGGCAACAAGATAACGGTACTGGATAAAGAAATTTGTTTTCAGGCTGTAGTCATAAAAGAAATAAAAATCAAAACCATTGTCAGCCCGGTCAAAAAAACGATTGACTTCGTCATCATAGTTCAGTTCAAAATGATTATAATCTAGCCTGGTTGAAAATTTTTCGGAAATTTGCCAGTCCGCCCCAACCGTTACTATGTTGGAATCATAAATTCGCTGATTGTTTGAGGTCGCGTTTGTCAGATTAAACATATCCTGACTCCGGGTAAATCTGTCCATAAGGGCCAGGGTCAGGTTTTGTGTTAGATTGTATTGCAACAGGCCTTCGAGCTTTCCGTCCGTGGCATTGAGTGAGGAATTTTCGGAATAATCTTTAAAGTCAAGCCCTGCGCCAAGGTACAACTGGTATTTGTTAAAAAAATAGTTTTCAGGCTGGGAAAACTGCATGCCGCCCACAGAGGTGTTATGAGGGGCCACGTGGAGAGGGACTCTGGATCTTCTGGGAACCGTCAGCCAGACAGATGGTGCTATTTCTGTCAGCCAGTTGTCCTGTTTGTTCTCATCCACATTGTACAAATTATCGGTATACTCAAAATCAATACCAAGCGAGGAATGGAAATACCCCCCTCGATGGCCAAAGATTTGATGATTGGACGTGATACTTTTTGCCTTAGTCGGAGTATCTTTTACAACACCCGGTACATCTATTGGTTTTTTGGTCAGCGGCTCTACAGTAATTTCAGTTTTGCGGTTGGTAAATGGATGAAGGGCGTTGAATGTTCCCTGTGAAACATTACCAGCAGCTGTAGCAATAGAGGGGATCGTGATAATTGCGGAAAAGAAAATGACAAATGCTTTTTTCTGTTTCACGTTTGTTCTTACGGTCTGGAGGGGCTGGCAAGGATACCTGTATTGTCTCGGTCATCCAGCACGAGAGGCGAGGCACATTCTGCTATACTTTCTTCAAGGGCTTTGGCAAGTTCCACCTCGGAGACATGGAGTTTAACAGCAGCATCATGAATCTCGTCCCGATTTGCGCCAGCACAATAAAGAGCCTTAAAAGTAGCTTTATTGTTGATCTCGTCATTGTTTATGGCCAGGTCTATGATTGCTTCAGGCGTTACATTGTCTGCAAGCGCAATTTCAACCGAGCGGTCAAGGCCCAGCTTATTATAATTATTGATAAAGGTTTCAGCCCAGTCGGCAAGCACCAAGGAAGGAACAGCCAGGAGAAGGCACAGAATGATCAAGATGTTTTTTTTCATAATGACCTGTTTTGAGCGTATGTTATGAATTTTTAGTTAAAAATCCACTTACTGTCCACACTATGACATGAAGGGGAAAGGTTGAAAAGATATTTTTTGGTAAATTTACAATTTAAAGCCAAGCTCCAGACCCCTGCAATCATTATCAGAAAGAGTTTAATCAGTAAACGAAAGTTTAAGTGATTTCCGTTCAGGAATAAACTGCCGATAGGTTGTTTGGGACTTTTCAAGCATTAATTTGGAAGCTTTGACGGGATCAGTTGTTTTATATTTATCAGAGAGGTAGACAATTTCCCTGATCCCGGATTGTATAATCACTTTAGTGCATTCATTACAGGGAAACAGCGCAACATAAATGCGGCAACCGCGAAGGTCACAGGAGATGGAGTTAAGAACAGCATTGAGTTCGGCGTGGCAGACGTAAGGATATTTGGTGTCAAGGTACTGGCCCTCACGGCTCCAGGGAAGTTCGTCATCAGAGCATCCCAGTGGGAATCCGTTGTAGCCGACGCCAACAATTTTGTTTTGATCGTTGGCCACACAGGCACCAACCTGCGTACTGGGATCTTTGGAGCGCAATCCGGACAGCAGGGCAACGGACATGAAATATTCGTCCCAGGACAGGTAATCACTTCGTTTTTCCGTCATAAACTTGCTTTTTTTGTTTTTGTTTTAAATTTTCTTCGGCGTTTCCGCCAATCATCGGCTCCGCTTGCTTTAACAATAAATTGATTGATAGCCTGAAAATAATACATGCCACCAATCGCAATAAGAGAATTGTGGTCTGCTCCAGGGACAACCTGTAACTCCTTGGATCTCGCCCCGCATTCGGCATGCAGCTTTTCTGATTGCCAGAGGGGGATCAGTTCGTCAAGCTGCCCATGGAGGAGAAAGGTCGGCTTGGTGACCTTTTTAATTTTCTGTCCATTATTAAATGTCTGCTCTTCGGAAATATGCATGGCTGATAAATCTATTCCAAGTGTTTGAGCAAGGGGCAGGGTTTCTGCAAAACCACTTTCAATAATCAAACCCGTAATATCATCATTATAGGTTGAGACAATCTCAATCGCACTGGCAGAGCCCAAAGACCGCCCCATGATGAACAGGGCAGGGCTGTACTGATTATCTGCCAGATATTTTTTGAGCTGTGTATACAAAACAAGGGAATCACTGAGCAATGAGGAAAAAGACGGCTTCCCGTTACTCCAGCCATAGCCACGAAAATCAGCAATCAGAAAATTGATATTCTGCTGTAAATACATTGGCGCAATTTCATCATAATCCTCGACTATTTCACCGTTACCGTGAAAAAATAAAATGGTGGGCGCAGATTTATCTGCGGTGAACAGACGGCAGCCTATGTGTATATCTTTTTCAACTTCAACGGTCAAATTCTGGCCATGTTCTGGAGCTGGCGATTCTTTTGTCGTTCGCGGATGAAAGAGCAGCTGTTGGGCTTCTGGACTATCTAAAATATTTACTTCTTTCATGTTGTTTTCCGTTGTTTTGGGCTCAATGTCATTTATTGCATCCTGTGTTCAGGCAGGAAAAAAAGCACTGAATAGATTAAACAGTCTGGTCCAGAACAATTATTGTTTTTGTCTTGTTCGCAAAAGTTTCAGTACAAGCAGTGTTAACGGTGTTGCGTGGTATATGAGGTCAAAGATATCAAGAGGTTTTGACAACGATCCCTGAAGCAGCATTCTCAACTTTTCAACAAGATGCGGCTCCGGGACAAAGGGTGCTCCTCCAAGAAAGAGGGCCGCAAGCACAAGCAGGGGCAGCGGAATAGAGTCTGTCCATTTCAACATTTATTATACTCAGTCAGGATGTATTGTAATCTTTGGGCCGTGATATTGCCTCCGCTTAGAACCAGAACAACATTTTTACCAGCCAGCTGGTTTTTTATCTGTAACGCACCAGCAAGTGAAGCGGCTCCTGCTTCTTCTGCTACGTTATGGGTATGTTCAAGCAGCAGGTACACGGCCTGCTCAATTGCCCGGTCATCCACCAGCAAAAAATCATCCAGATACTTACGCATCAGTTGCTGGGTGTTATCAAAGGCAACCCTGGTGGCTAACCCTTCGGCAATGGTGGCCATGCTTCCCTGTTCCATTGACCTTTTTTTCCAGCATTTCTGCTGGGTGGGGGCCTGGGCAGACTGAACACCTATTATTGTTATATCTGGTTTTATAGTTTTGGCCGCAATGGCTGTTCCGCAGACTCCGGAACCTGCACCTACCGGAACAATTATAACATCAGTTTCCGGAAGGTCTTCCATGATTTCGAGGCCATAGGTGCCGACACCCTGGATGAGAGGCTCATCTGTGGGGCCGACAAAATATCCGCTCTTCTGACTGGCAATCTCTTTTATCCATTCCCGGGCAGTATCAAAATCTGCACCATGGGTCACGACTTCCGCTCCAAGAGAACGCATGGCAGCGATTTTTCCCCTGTTGGCCCCTTCAGGCACAGCGATGGTGGCTGCAAGACCAAAAGCCCGGGCCGCAAAAGCGATAGACTGACCATGATTGCCGGTTGAGGCCGTGTATAAACCCCCTTTTTTTTGGTTTTCGGTAAGACTTGCGGCAAGATGCAGGCCGCCGCGAACTTTAAAAGCGCCTACCGGTTGATGATTCTCATGTTTTATCCAGGTGTCCGTGCCAACCAGTTGACGTAAGGTCGGATAATGATAGAGCGGTGTGGGCTTGAGATACCTGTACACGTTGGTTCGGGCGCAGATAATATCATGCAGGCCAGTTGAGGTGGTCATTAATAGCGCCTCCATTTTTTCTTGGAAATACCGAGCAGCTGTGTGACCTGAACAGACAGCTCTTCTATTGATTTCCCATCACTTTTTATAGTTTTTATACCATGCTGCATAAACAGCTGTTCAGCCTGCTTCAGCTCGGTTGTGCAGGTGGATAGTTTGGCGTAATTGCTGTCCGGGTATCTTTTTTGTCTTATTTTATGAAGAAATTGTGCTGAGATTGTCAGGCCAACAGCCCGATCTCGATTATGGACGATATCGGCTGGCAGGGTAAAGGCATCCAGATGATCTGAGGTCAGGGCAAAATTTGCTGCTTTCAAACCCATATGAGTCGCCAGGTAAACACTGACAGGTGTCTTTCCGGTTCGGGAAACCCCTACAAGAATAATTTCTGCTTCATTATATTCACTGGTTTTTTGACCGTCATCGTGTTCAATCGAGTAATGAATAGCCTCAACACGTTCATCCGCTTTTGAGTCGTCACTATGCCGGAAAAAGCCAGGTTCCCGTAAGGCTTGAGCTTCAAGAATTCTTTCCAGCTTATCGAGAAATCCACCGTACAGATCAATCGTTTCAATCTCGGCGCAATCAAACACGCTACGGACCTTTTTGTCCATAATGGTACAAAAAACGACAGGATACAACCCGCCAGACTGCTCTTTTATCCGCTTCAGGGCCTTTTCTGCTTCACTCACAGACCTGACAAAGGGGATTTTTTCATCATTAAAGCCAATTTCAGGAAATTGACAGAGCAGAGATTTGCCCATATCCTCAGTGAGTAATGCAGTTGAATCAGATACGTAGTAAACGTCTTTAATGTTCCACATGACCTACATCCCTTGGTTGTCGCGTTTATGACAAAAAAGGCAGCGATATTTGGGCGGGTGCTCTTCTGGAAGGGGCGCTATCTTGCCTGGTCCATGACAGTCGTTGCAGAATTTTTCTGCTTCCTTTTTGCCCATGTCCATAAAACGTGCGTGATCCTCGTTATCGGGCAGGTGTTTTGTTGTTTCAGGAGGAGCGTTCCAGAGGAAAAGGAACAGGCCCACACAGACAAACACAAAGATAATATTATAAAGGAGTATGTTTTTTTTAGGTTCCATTTTTATATTCTTGGGTCAAGCCCCTGTCTTTGTGGAGTCAAAACGAGTGATATCCCGTCATTAGGGGCAATGTGGTTCATTCTTTATTACACGGGCTTTGTCCTGAGCATAAAAATTATTCTAATGCAGGACATCGGCAATGGCAAGAGGGACGAAGAGCGTGCCGGCTTTACTTCTTCTTTGGTGCAGCCATTTCAAGAGAATGAAAATTTATAATCTTGCATTTTAACATAAAGATGAGAGTTTCCATAAGCAGTGAACAGAGGGCAGGATGCTTTTTTGCAAGAGAAATAACAGTATGATGCTGCCGTTGTTTGTTTACCATCTCTGTGATTGCCCTGTCACTGTTTTCAGGGTCAATAATCTTGCGGGCAACGGTATCTCCAGAAACAATGGCCGGGTAGATACCCTCTCCGGTCAGACCGGAAGCAAGGCCTGCAGCATCACCAACAAGCCAGGTCGTCCCAAAGGCGTATCCCTGGTAATCATAATTTATCATTGCGGCCTGGCATTTTTCTTTTTCAAGACAATAACCCTTCCCGGCAGCCCAGGAAATCAGGTTCTGCTTGAGGCGCTTCCCGCTCATGGTGCCACAGGGGCAATACGCTCCTATGGAGACAGTTGCCCGATGGGGGAATATCCAGCCATAACCGTAACCAAAATGTTTTGTATTCAGGTGCCACTCCATTCTTTCCGCCTGGGCTGCTAGCTGATAATTAATACCCGGGCCAAGAAGTTTTACTGGTATGCCAAGACTCTTTCTTACTTGAGACAAGGCCCCGTCAGCCCCGATGAGATGTTGGCAGGTTATTTCTGTTCTTCTCTTACCAGAAGATGAACGAACAAGAACAGTATGCCCTTTTATGGCTGTAACCCGGCTTCCTGTAAGGATTTTTGCTCCGGAATCCAGAGCCTTTTGCGCCATCCACTGGCCCAGTTTTTTTCTGTTAATTGTGGCTATTATAGGATTTTTTTCAGCAACAAGAACCTTTTGACGGCTTGAATAAACATATTGCCGACAAAAAGCTCGTTCAATCAGGCTTTCCGGGACAACGTTAATCAATCCATCCCAGGTTATACCGCCGGCGCAAACTTTTGCTCCAATGGTCTGTTTCCTTTCAAGAACTAAAACCTGTCGGCCATGCTCTGCAAGAACCCGGGCGCACGCCAGTCCGCCCGGTCCCGCACCGATTATCAGAATGTCTGAGTGTACTGTGTTTATTTTTTCTACAGGCATGAACAAATAAAAAAGAAATCAATCATGAAAATCTGGTTCAAAAAAGAGCCACATGGTTTCAGGGAATGCCTGTCTAAAGGCTGCTTCGCAGTTATTGATGTCTGTTATCAGCTTCTGGGCAGAGTCTTTCTCTGTCATCAGGGCTTTTACGGCAACCATAACATCATTGCCCATCTGCATGGTTAAAAAACTATAAAGGGTTTCCACCTCCGGCCGCTGCACGAGAAAACTCTCCATGGCCTCTTTAATTTTTGGTTCAACTCCCTGGCCAATGAGCAGATCTTTGACTTTTTTTCCAATAAAGAAAGCAACAATGACCAACAGACAACCGATACTGATGGAGCCAAGAGCATCCCACATAGGATTACCTGTAATCCAGGTCAGACAGACCGAGATAAGTGCCATGGCCAGCCCCATTAAGGCCGCAGTATCTTCACCGAAAACAACCAGCAAATCACTTTGTCTCGTTTCTTTCAGCCAGCGTAAAATCGGACGAGCGCCGCGTGTCTTATTGATTTCCCTCATGCAGCCCCAAAGTGAAATGGATTCTGCAATAAAGGAAAATACAAGGACGCAGACCGCAAGCAACAAAGAAGAAACAGGCTCCGGGTGATGGAGCTTGTGTACACCTTCGTAAATTGAATACAGTCCGCCCGTGGAAAACAAAATGAGAGCAACAATAAATGACCAAAAATAAATAGCCTTACCAAAACCCAGAGGATAATCCTGGGAGGGGGGATGTTTTGCTTTTCTTATGCCAATCAACAGGAGAAGCTGGTTTCCGCAATCGGCAAAAGAGTGAATAGCCTCTGCAAGCATAGCACCTGAACCGGTGAAAAGAGCAGCGGCCAGTTTGGCAATCGCAATGGCAAGGTTTGCTCCAAGCGCAAAAAAAATTGATTTTAAAGAGTCTGCTTCGTGTGACATTTTTTGGATGGTGAAAGGAATAAATGGTAATAGTTGGATGAACAACCAGTAATTGCCAAAGGTCCAAGAAAGAGCAAATAAGCTGCCCAGCCGCAAGCAAACCAGGGGTAAATAGAGTTTTTACGCCTCAGGCGGCTAAGGTCCAGACCCATGATATACAAAATAAACCAGATTCTTATTGAGGAACCTTTGAGCAGTTATTACCAATAGATGATACTAATCGCAACGTCTGTGCATTGAAATTTTACTTTTTAATTCCATGAAAAAACACAAAACCAAATATTTAAAAGATTACACGCCTTATTCATTTTACGTGTCAACCATTGATCTGGTATTTGAACTTGATCCGGAAAAAACCAGAGTCGTTTCGTGCCTCAGGCTGCAGCGCAATGAACAGAGTAATTCAAAAGCACCGGGAATCAAACTCAATGGCGAACATCTTGACTTGGTGAGTGTCAAACTTGATGAAAAGATATTGCCACCGGAAAATTATACCTATGACGGTAGTATTCTCCATATTCCAAAGGTTTCGGATGCGTTTACCCTTGAAATTGAAACAATAATTGCCCCGGAAGCCAATACGGCTCTGGAGGGCCTGTATCGTTCTTCGGGGAATTACTGTACGCAATGTGAGGCAGAAGGGTTTCGTCGAATAACCTGTTATCCCGACAGGCCGGATGTTATGGCGGTTTTTACTACAACAATCATAGCAGATTCTGATACCTGCCCGGTAATGCTTTCCAATGGCAATCTGATCAAAAAGGGGAAGTTGGATAATGGTCGTCATTTTGCCACCTGGCACGATCCTTACCCAAAACCCAGTTACCTTTTTGCGCTTGTGGCTGGAAATCTTGTTTGCCTTGAAGATATTTTTACGACCATGTCAGGCCGCAAAGTTGCACTCCATATTTTTGTTGAGGAGCGCAATAAAAATAAATGCGGTCACGCCATGGAATCGCTGAAAAAAGCCATGCTCTGGGATGAGCAGCGCTTTGGTCGTGAGTACGATCTCGACACCTACATGATTGTGGCTGTTGATGATTTTAATATGGGCGCTATGGAAAACAAGGGGCTCAATGTCTTTAATTCCAAATATGTTCTTGCAGAACCTGCCACAGCCACTGATTCTGATTATGAAGGCATAGAAGGGGTTATTGCCCATGAGTATTTCCATAACTGGACAGGCAACCGGATTACCTGCCGGGACTGGTTCCAACTCAGTTTAAAAGAGGGGTTAACTGTTTTTCGGGATCAGGAATTTTCTGCTGATATGGGCTCAAGGGCAGTAAAAAGAATTCATGACGTCAACGTGATGCGTGGTTTTCAATTCAGGGAAGATTCCGGGCCAATGGCTCATCCTGTCAGGCCGGAATCATTTGTGGAGATAAATAATTTTTATACCTTAACTGTCTATAACAAGGGGGCAGAGGTCATTCGCATGATACATACCCTGCTTGGCGAGGAAGGGTTTCGCCGGGGCATGGATCTCTATTTTAAGCGCCATGACGGACAGGCCGTGACCTGTGAAGATTTTCTTGCTGCCATGGAAGATGCAAACAGCAGGGATCTCAGTCAATTTTCATTCTGGTACAGTCAGGCCGGTACTCCGCTTGTTGAGGCCCGGTATAGATATGACACTCATGCCCGGGAATTAACGATTGGGCTTAAACAGTCCTGCCCGGAGACTCCCGGGCAAACGGTAAAAAAACCTTTCTACATACCCGTAACCCTTGGCCTGCTGGATAAAAACGGATCAGACAAAAAGATATCTCTTAAAAACAATGATGAAATAACAAATTCATGCCTCATCTTTAAAGAAAAACATCAGGAATTTATTTGCGTCAATCTGGATGAAGAACCAGTCGTTTCCCTGTTAAGAAATTTTTCTGCTCCTGTAAAATGTACGTCTGATCTTTCCGACAATGATCTGGCCTTTCTCATGGGGCATGACTCTGACCCGTTTAATCGTTGGGATGCCGGCCAGCAGCTGGGCTTGAAATTTTTACTCCAGTCAATAGCTGCTTTCCAGAAAAAACAATCCATCCAGGTTCCAAAGCTTTTTCATGAAGCATTTCAACTGCTCTTAAAGGATAAAAAATCGGACCCCGCATTTTTGGCGGCTGCTCTCATCTTGCCCACAGAGCCATGGATAGGGCAACAGATGGAGGTTATTGACCCGGAAGCTGTCTTTACGGCGCGCCAGACATTTCGGCATCAGCTGGGTCAAACACATAAAAAATATTTTTTAGATCTTTATAACACGTTAACTACACGAGAACCGTATGTGTACTTTCAAGAACAAGCTGGCCGAAGAACCATGAAAAACTGCTGTCTGCACTATTTACTCGCTCCTAGGCCCGGGGAGAATGTCTCCCCGGACCTCCTTGGCCTGGGAATATCGCAATATGAGAACAGTGATAACATGACAGATGCTTTTGCTGCTCTTTCAGCGGTCGTCAATGGCGATCTTTCAGCAGGTGCTGAATTACTTGACGATTTTTACGAGCGCTGGCAAAATGATCCCCTGGTTATTGATAAATGGCTCATGCTCCAGGCAACATGTACCTTACCCGGAACGCTTGACCGGGTGAAGAGATTAACAGAACATACCGCTTTCAGCATGAAAACCCCTAATAAAGTGAGGGCTCTTATTGGCGCCTTTTCTGGTAATCTGCAACAGTTCCATGCCGTAGACGGCTCTGGTTATGCGTTTCTGGTCCAGTGTATAGAAACGCTTGATCCAATGAATCCACAAATTGCGTCCAGGCTGGTCACTCCCCTGACAATGTGGAAACGTTATGGCGCTAATCAAAAAAAAATGATGAAGCAGGCCCTTGAAAAAATAACCGGTTTTACAGATTTATCCGGCGACGTTGGGGAAATTGTTGAAAAGAGTCTGCAATGAGAACCTCCACTGCCGCAAGCGGCCACGGGCTGAACCCCATGGCCAACAGAAAAAAATGAACAACTGGTAAATACACAAGAGGAGAGAACAAATGGACCATGAATTTGATCCTGAATTAAAATATTGCCCCCAATGCAGTGATGAATACCGTTCAGAAATTGTGACCTGTGCCAGCTGTGCCGTAGAGCTGCTCACCGGAGCGCAGATGATCGAGCTTGTCTCTCAGAAAATGGAGAAAAAAGCACAAAGAAATATGTGTCTTTCCCCTGATGATGAAATGGTCAGCATCAGAAGGGGCCCGGTTATGGAAATGAAAGAGATGCAGATATTGCTTGAAAGAGAAGGTATTCCAAGCCTTGCGGTCAAAGATACCAGCAGTTGCGGACAGGGATGTTGCGGGACTGATCTTATTGTAAAGGTCAGGATGTCGGAAGTTCAGGACGTATTGGAGATTCTGGAACAAGAGCATGTTCGTTCAACTTCTCTTGAAGATCACGACACCACCCATGCAGGCGCTGTCTTTAATACAGCAGCAGAAAACGCCACCTGTCCGGCCTGTGGCTGCGTGTTCCCGACAACCCAGCCAACCTGTCCGGACTGCGGCCTGTGCTTTGCCTGAGGAAAAGGAAAACTCGGAAAATCATTACTACTATTTTCAACTGATTGATATTATTATTATTAATATCAATCAGTAACATTTTACTATACCTTTAATTAATTAATTACTGATCTGATTTAAGCACAGAAAGAAAAGCTCGCTGAGGAATATCCACGTTGCCCACGGTTTTCATGCGCTTTTTTCCTGCTTTCTGTTTTTCGAGCAGTTTTCGTTTTCGTGAGATGTCACCGCCATAACACTTGGCTGTGACATCTTTTCTCAGGGCTGAAATATTTGACCGGGCAATAATATTCCCGCCGATTGCTGCCTGAATGGCTATTTTAAACATCTGCCGCGGAATTTCCTCTTTCAGGCTTTCGCAGGCCTTCAGGCCGCGTTCCCGTGCTCTTTGCCTGTGGGAGAGTTGTGATAAAGCGTCAACCTGTTCGCCATTGACAAGAATATCAAGTTTCACCAGATCACTACGGCGATAGTCTATGAGTTCATAGTCAAAAGATCCATACCCCTGGGTCACGGATTTAAGTTTATCATAAAAATCGTAAATAACTTCAGCAAGTGGCAGCTCGCAGGTAAATTCTATTCGTCCCGGCATGGGGTAATGATAGTTGGTATTTTCTCCTCTTCTTTCCATGCACAGCGACATCACAACCCCCATATAGCGCTCTGGAATGAGTATAGTGGCCTTGATAAAGGGTTCCTCAATGTGTTCAATTGAGCCGGGATCAGGGAAGTATGACGGATTGTCCACCTCAAGCTCTTTTTTATCCTGTAAATACACTTTGTACTTGACCGAAGGAACAGTGAGAATCAGAGAAATATCAAATTCCCGTTCCAGACGCTCCTGTACAACTTCCAGATGCAGTAGGCCCAGGAAACCGCAGCGAAAACCAAAACCAAGGGCCGCTGATGAATCCTTTTGAAAGATAAGGGCGGCATCGTTGAGTTTCAACTTTTCCAGGGCTGTGGCCAGGTCTTCATAATCATCAGAAGAAATGGGATAAAGCGAAGAAAAAACGACCTGCTGAATTTCCTTGAAACCTTCAAGAGGAGCAGGGCAGGGGGCCTCTGCATGGGTGATGGTGTCACCTGGTTTGGTGTCTGATACAGTTTTGACCCCGGCAATAATGTAGCCGACCTGGCCTGCGCTCAAACTTTTTTCGCTTTCTTTTTTCAAACGGAAAAGACCGACTTCCTCAACCCTGTATTCCGAGTTATTGTGCATGAAAAGGATCTGGTCACCAGGCTTTATTGTCCCGTTCATTATGCGGACAGAAATAACAGTTCCTCGATAGGGATCGTAATTTGCATCAAAGATCAAGGCCTCAAGAGGTTTATCCGGATCGCCTTCTGGTGGTGGAAGAAACTCGACTATTGATTCAAGAATTTCTTTTACCCCCTCTCCGGTTTTAGCCGAACATCTCTGGATAAGTTCACCTTCCATGCCAAGATCCTCTTCAATCTCCTGGGCGACCTTTTCAGGCTCAGCAGCAGGTAAATCAATCTTGTTGATAACAGGTATGACCTCCAGATCATTGTCCATGGCAAGATACAGATTGGCCAGAGTCTGAGCCTCAATGCCCTGGGCAGCGTCAATAAGCAGAACGGCTCCTTCGCAGGATGCCAGAGCTCTTGAAACTTCGTAGCTGAAATCAACATGACCGGGGGTGTCAACCAGATTAAGGGAGTACATTTTTCCGTCTTGTGCCTTGTACGGCAGACAGATGGTCTGGCTCTTAATCGTTATGCCGCGCTCCCTTTCAATATCCATATTGTCGAGAAGCTGGTCTTTAAATTCTCGATCAGTAACCAGATCGCACAGTTGAATCATCCGGTCGGAAAGTGTTGATTTACCGTGATCAATATGAGCAATAACGCTGAAGTTTCTTATGTTTTTCATGAAGGAGTTGGTTGTGTGGGAAAATATATTTTATTTGACCGCAAAGAAATAGCATAAACATTTTTAAATTTAAACTCTTTCCGGACATTCCTGCCATCTCTTTTGGTTATTTGTTTACCGTGGGCACATACTTTGCCTTGGAGCTAAAAAAGTGTTTCTTCCAACTCCGTCCTTTTGCAGGCCTGTTAATTGTCCCTTTATGATATGTTCCATAGAGGGGTTATTGAAGTGAAATTTTTATTCGAATCGAGTATAGTATATTATTTAATCTAACCAGCATTGCTGGACCAAATTGGCAAGCTACAACGAACTCTGGAAGTTCGCAGCCAGGGCATGGCTAATCAGGTTTCAGTGGCGACTTTCAGCAAAAAAGAATAACTGACTGGTAAAAAACAGCACAACTTCTTGTTTATGAGTGACAAAAAGAATAAATCTCAACATAAAGCAAAGAAAGGTGAACAATTCCATCCTCTTGTCGCTCTTTCTTCAGAAGAGAATCTGCCTGCTGTCAGTAATCCTGCACTGCATCGGTATTTACAGGAAATCAGTCAATATCAATTGCTCAGTCGTGAAGAAACCGAAGAGCTTGCTTCCCGTTTTCAGGAAACAGGTGATCCGGAGGCAGCGTACCAACTTGTATCAGCCAACCTGCGTCTTGTTGTTAAGGTTGCCATGGATTTTCAGAAATACTGGATGCAGAATTTTATGGACCTCATCCAGGAAGGCAATGTTGGTCTTGTTCAGGCAACGAAAAAATTTGACCCCTATCGTGGTGTAAAATTTTCTTACTATGCAGCCTATTGGATCCGTGCTTATATCCTTAAATTTATAATGGATAACTGGCGGTTGGTAAAAATAGGGACAACCCAGGCCCAGCGAAAGCTTTTTTTTAGTTTAAACAAAGAAAAAAAACTTCTTGAGGCACAGGGGTTTAAACCCGATGTCAAGTTGTTGGCCGAACGCCTGAAAGTAAAAGAAAGTGAAGTCATTGAAATGGGCCAGCGTATGGACAACTGGGATGTGTCCCTTGAGGCTCCTGTCCGCAATGACTCTGAAGATGAACAGAAAAGTTTTCTGCCCCATGGTGGGCCAGGTATTGAAGACATTGTCGCCGGTCAGGAGATGCGTGAACGGCTCGGCGAGGTGTTATCGTCTGTTGAGGACAAACTCAATGACAAGGAAAAAATCATTTTAACCACCCGGTTGCTGAATGATGAGCCCAGGACATTACAGACAATCGCTGACCAGTTTGGCATTTCCAGAGAACGGGTCAGGCAGATAGAGTCAAATCTCCTTAAAAAATTAAAAAAACTATTTGAAAAAGAAATGCCTGATATTAAGGATTTCCTCAGTTCCGAGCGTATTGTACCTGCTGTCGGATCCGACGAATCATCCTGATTTAGGTTTTTATACGAGGATTTATGAACGTCCCCCTGCTTGATCTGCAGCCGCAGATGAAACTCTTTCGCGAAGAGATTCTCAAAGAAGTTACCGGAGTAATCGATTCAACGCGTTATATTCTGGGCCCCAAGGTGGCCTCACTTGAGGAAGAAATTGCCGACTATTGCGGTGCTGCGCAGGCCGTTGGTGTATCCAGCGGTACTGATGCGCTACTAGTCAGTCTTATGGCTCTTGGCATTGGG
>JALXCX010000279.1 GCA_026990725.1 Desulfobulbaceae bacterium | reverse complement strand
GTCAAGCCGCGTTCCAGTATTTCCTGCGGACAGGCCACATTGATGCGTTGAAATCCCGCACCTTCCGGGCCGAAAACAGAACCGCCCTCAAGGAGTACATTGGCCTTTTCAATGAGCAGTGATGCCAGTTCTTTGTCTCTATAGCCATATCCGCTTAAATCAATCCAGCCCAGATAGGTGCCTTCCGGGATGGTAAACCGGGCTTTTGGCAGATATTGCTGGAGAAAATCTCTAAGAAAGAAAAAATTGCTGTCCAGTTGGGTTAGAAGCTTGGTAAGCCACTCGTCACAGGCTGTGTAGGCCGCCTCCACCGAGACAATGGCAAGAGGTGAGGGGAACGCGACACCGGTTTGTGTTCGCCATTTTTTCTGTAACTTTTTGTTACGTATAATAATATTTGAAATCTGAAGTCCGGCTGTATTAAAGGTCTTGGACGGTGCGGTGCAGGTGATGATTGCCTCATTTTCCGGACACAGCCGGGCAATCGGTGTATGGGTGATGCCCTGGCGAAGCAGGTCAAAATGGATTTCATCGGCAATAAGCAGAATTTTTTGTTTCGCACATATTTTTGCAACTCGGCGCAGTTCTTTTTTAGTCCAGACTCTTCCCACCGGATTGTGGGGACTGCAAAAGATCATCATTGCTGTTTCCGGACGACTTGCCTTCTCCTCAAGATCAGCAAAGTCGATGGTATAATGGCCGTCGTTTTTTTGCAGAGGGTTGTTGACAAGCGTCCGGCCGGTATGCTGTATGATTTCTGCAAACGGGTAGTAGACCGGGCGCTGAATAATAATACCTTCCCCCGGACGAGTCAGCGCTAAAATCAGGTCAATCAACGCCCGGACAACACCGGCACTGAGAAAAACATCATCAGCCGATATGTTCCACGAAAACTGTTTTTCCAGCCAGTTGCAGACAGCAGAATAATAGGCATCACCTGGCATGCTGTAGCCAAGGGGGGCACCCTGGACCCGCTGTTGTATCGCTTTTTGTATGGCTGGCGCGCATGGGAAATCCATATCTGCAATCCAGAAGGCCAGGGTATCTTTGTTTGCCCGTTTGTCTTCAATATGCATGAAATCCCATTTCAAGGAGTTGATATTTTTTTGTATTGCTGGAAGAAAAGAACTGTTCATTGGCAAGCCTTTTTTAGGAAAAGAATATTATTCTCCGATGTTTTGGTCATTGTAGGTGAATCCGTTGACATCGTATACATAATTATTTATATAATTACCTTATACTTTTGTTTTGCAGGGGTGGCGTTTTGCCTGAGAAATACCCATTGAACCTGATTCGGGTAATGCCGACGTAGGGAGTGCAGAGATTTTGATGTAGTGTCGATTGTTTTTTCACTATTCTTCGTTTGCTTTCTCTCCTTTTTCCCTGCCCGTTCTGCATTATGTTCTGCTGTATAATTCGTCGGAGAGATCATGACTGATAAGAAATTAAAGAAAAAATATTACAGGGCGCTGACCATTGCCGGGTCAGACAGTGGCGGTGGTGCCGGCATCCAGGCCGATCTGAAAACATTTTCAGCCAATGGCTGTTATGCCATGAGTGTTATAACCGCGCTCACAGCCCAGAACACGCTGGGGGTTACGGCAATTCATCCTGTGCCGGTGGCTTTTGTCCGCCAGCAGATAGAGGCCGTGCTTGGAGATATTGGCGCGGACGCAGTGAAAATAGGTATGCTGTTTTCCCCGGAACTGATTCGTTGCGTGGCCGAAGAATTAGCGCGCTTCAAGGTGGAGGAGATTGTCCTTGATCCGGTCATGGTGGCCACCAGCGGCGACAAGCTGCTCCAGGATGACGCAGTGGAGGCCCTGAAAACCGAACTTCTTCCCATGGCCACTCTGATCACTCCTAATCTGCCCGAGGCCGGGGTACTGCTTGGCCATGAAATTACCTCGCCGGACCAGGTGGCGTCTGCCGCCAGACAACTCACCGGACTGGGATGCCCTGATATTCTTATCAAGGGCGGTCATTTTGCAGATGGCGCCAGTGATGATCTGCTCTATCTTGGTGAAGAAGAGCGAATCGTTGTCCTGCCGGGTGTGCGGATACCCACCAGGAACACCCACGGTACCGGCTGCACCCTTTCCTCGGCCATTGCCGCTTTCATGGCCAGAAACCATACCGTTGAAGAGGCGGTCTGCCTGGGGAAAGAATATATTACCGCAGCTATTGCTGCCGGGGCAGATTATGTCATTGGCAAAGGGCACGGGCCTGTCCACCATTTCCATGAATTTTTCTGATTTTCCATGTCTGCCGGCGCAATAATCTTTGACCGGGTAGGGCTTGCCTTTGGCGGGAAAGTGCTTTTTAAAGACCTTTCTTTTACCCTTGATGAAGGCTGCTGCACCTGTCTGCTCGGGCCGAGTGGTTGCGGCAAATCTACGATTCTCAGGATGATTGCGGGCAACAGCGCACTTGCTTACACCGGTACAATCGACTTGAAAACATCCGCTGGAGCAGACGGCACAACAGCCTGGATGGCCCAGGAGGACCTGCTTCTGCCCTGGATTAGTGTGCTCGATAATGTGCTGCTTGGCGCCAGACTACGCACAGAGTACTGTCCGGCCCTGAGAAAAAAGGCTGAAAAATTGCTCAATGAGGCTGGTCTTGGCAACGTCATCAAGGACCTGCCTGCGACCCTGTCCGGGGGCATGCGTCAGCGGGTGGCGCTTTTACGCACCCTTATGGAAGATCGCCCGGTTCTGCTTATGGATGAGCCGTTTTCAGCACTTGACGCCCTGACCAGGGTCAGGCTGCAAAACATGTCCTCCCGTCTTACCCGTGGCGCGACAGTGCTGCTGGTGACGCACGACCCTATGGAGGCACTGCGCATGGGTGATAGAATTCTGGTTCTTGCCGGCGAGCCGACAGAAATAGCTGCAGATATCCGCCTGAACGGAGCACCCCCCCGACAGGCAGATGATCCGGAAATTAGAGATCGTTATCCGGTCCTGCTGGATTTGTTGCTGCAAGAGGCGGAAACATGCAGATAATTCGTCTTCTTGCCATTGCTGTCGGCCTGCTCCTTCTCTGGGAGTTGATTGTCCTTATTACGGGGGCGCCGCCCTATATACTTCCGGGGCCGCTGCCGGTCGGACAGGCTCTTGTCAGCCATTTTTCTCTTTTGCTTCACCATCTCAAGACGACCATGACCGAGATCGTTCTGGGGCTGGTGCTGGGTACGCTGCTGGGAATTTCCTCTGCTCTTGCCATGACCATCCTTCCCCGACTCAAGTCGTGGATGCTGCCGGTGCTGGTCATCAGTCAGGCCATTCCGGTCTTTGCCCTGGCTCCGGTGCTGGTACTCTGGCTTGGCTATGGCCTGGCCTCCAAAGTAGCCATGACCGTCCTGATTATTTTTTTTCCGGTTTGCTCCTCGTTTTATTACGGGATGCAGCGCATAAACCCGGACCTGCTCGAACTCGCCCAGATTATGCAAGGCAGCAGGGCAGCCATCCTGCGTCATATCGTTATTCCTTCGGCCCTGCCTTCGTTTGCCGCTGGTGTACGGGTGGCCGCGGCAGTCGCTCCCATTGGCGCCGTTGTCGGAGAATGGGTCGGATCCAGCAGCGGCCTGGGCTTCTACATGCTCCATGCCAACGGTCGAATGCAGATTGATCTTATGTTTGCAGCCCTCACCATGCTTTCTGTTTCATCACTTTTACTTTATTTTTTTATAGACTATTCCCTGAACAAAATGGTGTTCTGGGAAACAACCAGGGAGATGCACTATGTCAAATAACAATAAATCACTTATTTTTATTCTTACCCTGATGATTCTTGCCCTGTTTTCAGCAGGAGCTGCCTCAGCAGGAGAAAAAATTACCCTGCTCCTGGACTGGTTTGTCAACCCGGATCATGCGCCTATCATAGTGGCTCAGGAAATGGGTTATTTTGCCGACCAGGGGCTTGATGTGGAGATTACTGCCCCGGCAAACCCCAATGACCCGCCAAAACTTGTGGCCGCAGGTAAGGCTGATCTGGCTGTTTCCTATCAGCAGCAGCACCATTTGCAGGTGGCCGAAGGTCTGCCGCTGGTGCGCATTGCGACCCTGGTGGCCACGCCGCTCAACGCCCTTGTGGTGATGGCAGACAGCGACATCAAAACTCTGGCAGATCTCAAGGGGAAAACTGTTGGTTACTCGGTTGGCGGTTTTGAAACAGTGCTGCTCAAGATCATGCTTGAAAGTGCGGGGCTTACGATTGATGATGTCAAACTTGTGAATGTCAATTTTTCCCTGTCTCCTTCTTTGCTCAGTAAAAAAGTGGACGCAGTTATCGGGGCGTTTCGTAATTTTGAATTGAATCAGATGGATATTGAAGGACATCCCGGCCGTGCTTTTTTTGTGGAAGAGTACGGTGTTCCCGCCTATGATGAGTTGATCATTGTTGCCAACAGCTCAAAAGCAGGGAAGGCCAAGTTGCGAAAATTTGTGAATGCGTTGGAGCGGGGCGTGCAGTACCTGGTTAATCATCCCCAGGAAAGCTGGAAGCTGTTTATCAAGCATCATAAAGATCTGGATGATGAGCTCAATAAAAGGGCCTGGGCAGATACCCTGTCCCGTTTTGCCCTCCGTCCGGGTGCACTGGATAGGAATCGTTACAGCCGTTTTGCCGGTTTTTTGCAGCAACAGGGGCTGGTCAAAGATATTCCGTCCATGGATACATTGGCAGTGGAGTTGCAGTAGTTTTCCAAACACTGGAATCGGCTGCTTGTTTTTTCCTCACATCAGTTCTGGCAGGAAATGAAAAAACAGAGAACTCCTCTATTCTGTTATTAAAAAAATACCAACAGGAATAATCATGCGAACAGATAACCGGGCAGCAGACGCGCTGCGTAACGTGGAAATTGAGTACGGAGTACAGCTTCATGCTGCCGGGTCAGTCTTTATCCGCATGGGAGACACCCATGTTCTCTGCGGGGTTTCTGTGGAGGAGAAAGTCCCTCCCTTTCTCCGGGATTCTGGGCAGGGGTGGATTACAGCAGAATATGGCATGCTGCCCTGTGCCACTCACAGCCGGGGCAGGCGTGAAGCTGCCAAGGGGCGTACCGGAAGAACCTATGAAATTCAGCGGCTCATTGGCCGCTCCCTGCGGATGATGGTTGACCTGAAGGCCCTTGGCGAACACACCCTGCGGGTGGACTGTGACGTGGTCAATGCCGACGGCGGTACACGCTGCGCTTCAATAACAGGAGCTGCCCTTGCCCTGCGTATGGCTCTTGAAAAAATGGTTGAACAGGGAAAAATGGCCCGGATGCCGACAATTCTCCCCGTGGCCGCAGTGAGCGCCGGCATTGTCGATGGCAGGGCTGTACTTGATCTTGACTACGCAGAGGATTCAACAGCCGAGGTCGATACCAACTTTGTCATGGCCGGTGACGGGCGCTGGATAGAAGTTCAGGCCACAGCCGAAGGCTGTCCCTTTGCCCCGGAACAGTTTGCCGAGATGTCCCGTCTCGCCCACAAGGGGATCATGGAACTGCTGAGTT
>JALXCX010000278.1 GCA_026990725.1 Desulfobulbaceae bacterium | reverse complement strand
AAGCGGGCCAAACTGAGAAGTGACAAATATCTCGCTTAAGGCAAAGGCCACCCGCTGGCGGAGTTGGTCATTGCCGTTGATAACAATATCCCACCAGGCATCCCTTTTGGCGATATGAACAAGATCGGAATAGGTCTTCCAGGCAATACCGGGAAGGCGCTGCCGCATCCAGGCAACATGATAGGAGGGCGGAGCTGCAAACTGGCCCTTGAGCCAACTGTTAAAATCACCGCTGTTGGCCAGGGCCGTGATCTCACCCATTTTGGGCCCAAAGGTGGCCCTGGCAAGAAAGGCGGAAGCCTGGGCCGCAGTTACGGTGCTCTCGGGCGGAGGCGGCCCTCCATGGGTACGGGCCGCCAGAATCGGCGGCATGGTCAGGATAAGCGAATGATCACCAGCCATCACCTGCCTGCTAAGGAGCAACAGAGCGGCAAGTAAAAGAATACCCGCAGAAAAAAAAGTCCTGAATAGAGTATTTTTTCGTTTTGTCATACTTTTTCCCGTGTACGAGCAATTTGTCTTAAATGGTTAATTTAGAGGCATTTTGTTAAAATATTTTATTCTTCGTTGTGACGAGCCAAAATGGTCAGCAATACAAAAAACAACCTTTGCAGCAGATCGAAACTGTTTGGATCGCTGTCTTCCTGGTCCACGATTAACATGCATAAAACAGACCGGATCAGAAAGGAAGAAAACGTATAACCCAGACATGCATTAAAGAATTGAGCTGGTTTCTTCCAAAAGAGAATAATTATTGTTTATATAGGTAAGGGGAAGTAAATTTTTGGTAAGTGTGGAATGCCAGCCTTTTTCGGTAAGAGCCCTTTTTGCGGGGATATCCATTTGCCGGTATCCGGCAAATCATGCCCAAGGAGCCAGGGAGGGTGATATATCTTGACCGGCACAAGCGGAACTCTGGCTTGGCCGAACAACCTAAGAGGTGCTGTTTGCCAGGATATTGACAGCTAGAGCTGATAAAAAGAATCAATTATATCTCCGAATTCCACGGCGTTCCTTCTCCGGATGGGCGCCGGGCGTTCTGGGCCAGTGACTGGGCTACTTGAGCGTATCCGGTGCAGGCTTATGCCCCGATTTCAGGGGAACAACAAAATGATATCATAAGCCATTTTTGTGCATGAGATGTGCTTGAGTCGGCCATAGACATGTGGCAGGATCGAATGCGAGTGGACTGAAGGGCTTCGCCATCAGGAAATAATTACTTGACCAGATCTGTAAACCATCCTATTTTTGTTTCTTTAAGGACTCATCAGCTATGATTGCAATGCATAGCAGCATACATTGTCTTGTCCATGGTGTGCTCTTTATGTATGCCAGATGCCGCTTTGTGAAAACTTTGTGTCAAAGGACGTGAGCAATCTGTCTTGTTCCGTCTTTCTGTTTTTATGTTTGTGACTGTTTTATTTATATATTTTTTAAACTTTTTATTTCAGGAGGTTCTACACGATGAAACGAGTAATTGCTGTTGCTGTTTGTTGTCTGCTGCTTGTTGCTGCCG
>JALXCX010000277.1 GCA_026990725.1 Desulfobulbaceae bacterium | reverse complement strand
CCTCCTTGTTGGTTATGGTAATAGGTTAAAAACTTTGTCTTAAAACTAATGGGGAAAGGTTAATATCTGGGTTAGAAAAATAATGCAACATTTATTTTCAGATGAAAAGGAAAAGAGCCACTGATTTTCATATCAGAAAACCGGAAAAGGGGACGGAACTATTCTCTCTGAATTCAGGAAAATAAATTCGACCCCTTATTCTCGCTTTTTTTCGTTAAATTACAGCGAAATCTGCCAAATCTTATCCGTAGTCCTGGAAACACTTATTCCTACATCAAGAAATTGCTGTATCACTTTAATATTAGTCAGCGTATGCTCAGTTGGCTTACAGGTTAGAAACTTCCCTTTTCCGGCAAGTGCGAGAGGTATAAGAAGCTGATCAGCAAGGTACGGCCCGACTATCACTCCCACTTCAAGATACTTTCTGACCTGTCCAACAATTCGGGAGGCCACTCTCTCTGCCCGGATGTTTTTTTGTCCAAAACCGACAAAAGTCTCTGTGAGCTGCTCTGACTTAACAAAAATTGAAACAACATTCCCAGGACCATGCTCGGAATATCTGATCAGCTCGGTTTCCTCTTCACCAAGTTTCAATTTCTTTTTGATTGTCGCAAGTTCTCTCACCCCAATATGATCAGGAAGTCCAGCACAAACAGCCTTGGCCAGGAAACGAGCACCTGAGAGTTTTTCAAAAACAACAGGGGAAAGTTTGCCCGGTGGTTCTATGGTAATGCGGATTTTCCCGCCACCGGCAGGATAAAAACCAGGTTGAATAAGCTCTGCTTCAATATTCACCCCCATTTTTCGAAGTACAGGAAAAAAGGTTTTTGCCAGATAGTCAAAAGACGGGGCAAAGGGGTTATGGGTTCCACCCTCCAGAGTAATGGATGAGACTCCGCCAGCTTTAAGTAAAGCCGGCATAACTGCCTGAAATACCAGAGTACAGCTGCCCGCAGTCCCGATGGCAAAATGATATTCTCCGGCTTTGATTACACCTGGCTCAAATTGCAGGCTGTCGGACTTAATTTCTGCACCATGCACTCTTGCCCCACCAATCTCAACGGCTGCAAGAACTGCTGTCAGATGCTGACGCAAAAGCCCAGGTTTTTTTCGCTTACCACGAATATTTTTAATTTGAAAAGGGCGCCCTGTTACAAGGGAAAGTCCAATGGAGGTTCGTAAAACCTGACCTCCTCCTTCTCCTTTTGATCCGTCAATTGAAATCATTTTCTTTTTACTCATCTTTAATTTTGATACCGGCCTTTCCCGGTAAGCGATATATCAACTTCCCTGCATCGCTTACCGGGGGCTTCTGTTTAGATACTTATGCTGTCCTCACTGGCTGTTCACCAATGTTAGATCAATTTTAACACTTTACTGGAAATGGTCTCGTCACCACACACCACACTCAAGTTGGAACTTGCTGCAATTGTTTCCAGTATCTCAAGCTCTTTAAGACGCATCAAGGTCTTGTTACCGGCAAGCATTTTGGCAGTATTAGCCTGGCTCCGCATGGC
>JALXCX010000276.1 GCA_026990725.1 Desulfobulbaceae bacterium | reverse complement strand
ATCGGTTTTTCTGGGAATATGATCAGCAGCGCATTGATATCCAGAAACATTGCGAGTTGATCATGGCCAGGCTTATGGTAAGAGGAGACCGACAGGCTATGACCTGGTTGCGAAAGGTTTATTCAGGAGAAAAAATAAGAGACTATTTATTCAGGAAGGGCTGGAAAGTACTCCCACTTAGGGAACTCAATTACTGGGCTTTAGTGGGCGGAGTTTCCGACCGGCAAAGAAGAGAGCTGTTGCAAAAGGCAAAAAAAATAGATCCTGTCTGGAGAAATCGTCTTGGTCATTGCTCCATGACTTTATGTTTCAACCGATTTCCGGACTTGATTATTGCGTTGTCTTGCGTAATCGGTTGCCATTCCTGGAAAGTATTACTATAGTGGTATTACCCGGTTCGGTTTGTCATGAAACGGAGGTCTAAGTTTGTCATGTATTGGAGGTCTAAAAATGAGAGTAACAACAAAAGGACAGGTAACCATTCCTAAAGATGTCAGGGAAAAATTAGGTATCATCCCTGAAACAAGTATAGATTTTGTCGAAGATAACGGAAGGTTTTATATAGCTAAAACCACCAGGATTAAGCCTACGAATAGATTTCAAAAATTTCGGGGAATAGCAACGGCGCAAATGACTACCGATGAAATTTTAAGCTTAACCAGAGAAATGGAATGAACGGGGTGCTTGTTGATTCCTGTGTTTTGCTCGACCTCTTTACAAATGATCCCCTATGGGCGGATTGGTCGGAAAAGGTATTGGATAAATATAGCCAGACGAATACATTATATATCAATTCAATTATATACACAGAGGTTTCCATAGGGTTTAACAAGATTGAAGAACTTGAAGACGCTCTTTTTCAGATGGGAGTAAAGGTAGTAGAGATACCCCGGGAAGCTCTTTTTCTTACAGGCAAGGTATTCCTGAAATATAGGCGGAATAAGGGGACAAAAACATCTCCTCTTCCTGATTTTTTCATTGGGGCGCATGCGAGTGTGGCAATGTTTGGCTTGATAACGAGAGACGTTGCAAAATATAAAACATACTTTCCACATCTTCCACTTATCAAGCCAAATTGACGAATTACATTTATTCTTTGAACCATTTTATCCCTGTTGGGTTGTATCATTTTGCGCCGTAACGAGCCTTACCAGAGCGTAGCACGTCATCCTCAAGTGTAGTTGTTGGGGACGGGGATCCATAATTAATATTAACTATGATTCAACCACTGAGAAATTATCTCACCGTGGACGTGGAGGATTATTTTCAGGTCGCGGCTTTTGAAAAGGTTATTGCTCCCGATGACTGGGACCAATACGCGTGCAGAGTTGCGGAAAATGTTCGTGCCATCCTTGATCTGTTTGCCGCCCATGAAGTAAAGGCCACCTTTTTTGTCGTCGGCTGGATTGCCGAGCGCTACCCGGATCTGGTCCTGGCAATTGACGGGCAGGGCCATGAGATAGGCTGCCACAGCTATTGGCACCGAAAGATTTACGACCTGACACCGGAAGAGTTCAGACA
>JALXCX010000275.1 GCA_026990725.1 Desulfobulbaceae bacterium | reverse complement strand
CGAGCTGATCTGTGCGAAAGAGAAAACGTTTTGCCCAGGAAACGACATGGATGGAGCGATCCTGGTAAAGAATGGAATCGCCATCCGGCGCCAGGGCCCGGCGCAGGGTCTGGTCTTTATCAAGCTGGTCTCTGCGCTGGTCAAAGCTGACAATACGGACATTGTCAGCCGTCTGTATTGTTCCGGTGTCCGGCTGTAACCCGTTGTGGTCGGCGGCAGCAGCCAGAATCTGCATCAGGGTTGACTTGCCACAGCCATTATTGCCCAGCAGACCAAGCCGGGTACCCGGCGACAGAATAATATCAAGTCCTTCAAACAGAATCCGCCCGTCATAGCCTTTAGAAATATTTTCTGCGGTGAGCAATTTTTTTGTTTTGCGGTTGGTGGCATCGAACTGGATGTCCACACTGCCGCCTGCCCGGTTGCGAGATTTTACCCGGGCCAGTTCGTCCTGTAATTTATAAGCTTCATCTTTACGATATTTGGCCTTGGTGGCCCTGGCCTTTGGTCCTCGTCGCAGCCACTCGGTTTCACGGCGCATTTTATTGGCCAGTCTCTCTTCATATTCCTGCTGCTGACTTAAAAATTCATTTCGTTTTTCAAGAAAAGTGGAATAGGTGCCGTCAACCTGCAGGGTCCCGTCTGGATAGGCGGCAGAGAGTTCAATGATTCGATTGGCTGTATTTTCAAGAAAGCGCCGGTCATGACTGACCATGATAAAGGCATCTGGTGATTCCGGAAGGGAAGATCGGAGCATTTTTTCCAGCCAGAGAATTCCCTCTATATCAAGATGGTTGGTCGGTTCGTCCATGACCAGGATGTCCGGGTAGACAACAAGGGCCCTGCAGATGGATAAACGTTTGCGCCAACCGCCGGAAAGAAGCTGAACCGGCGTTTCCGGATCCGTAAATTCCGCCCGGCTGAGCAGGGTGTTGACCCTGTTAAACTGTTCAGTGTCGTCAAGGTCAAGGGGGGCCAGGGCGGCATAGAGGTTTTCACTGGCGCTTTGTTCTTCAGCAAAGACATCATTTTGATCAAGATAACTGAGCCGGACATGCTTTTGCTGATACAACCTGCCGTTGTCTGGTTCGATGATGCCGCAGAGAATTTTGAGCAGCGTTGACTTGCCAGAACCATTGGGGCCGATCAGACCAATGCGCTCACCCTTGCTGACAACAAGGTTGACTTTTGTAAAAAGGGTCTGAGCCCCAAAGGATTTGCTGAGATCTTGACAGGAAAGAAGATAAGGCATGGCACCTGGTGGTTGGGATGGGGACTACAGAGCACCTTGAAAAATTAGATGTTTTCCCCGATTTCTTCGTCGCTACGAAAATAAAAATACTCACATATCATTAATATGCTGCGCTTTATACTTCCTATGCTCCTCGAACTCGGAAAAAACATCTAATTTTTCAAGGCACCCTACAGAAAATATCTCCGCTTGCAGGCAGGCCCGGAAGCGGAGATTGTGTTCATCTGTTATAAAAAATTAAAAACTCTCAGCACAGCCTGGCCATGCCGT
>JALXCX010000274.1 GCA_026990725.1 Desulfobulbaceae bacterium | reverse complement strand
CCCGTTTTGAAACCTTTGTTGTCCCTTATGTGCTGTACAGCAAGTGTAAACGTATTGCCCGGTCCCTTGCCGATGACACGGTTTTTGTCGGCTGGCTGGGTGAATACATGCGGCTGGCCGGTTCCGTGTCTACCAAGAACAAGGCAAGGGACTGCATAATTGTTGATGACTTTCTCTCTGGCAGGGCCGACTGGATTATCTATCCTGAAGGCCACATGGTGAAAAACAAACAGATCACCTTTGATGACGGCGAGTTCTGCATCCATACCACCATGCGCCGGGGACCGGTTCATACCGGAGCCGCTGTACTTGCCCTGAAGTCAGAGGTAATCCGGCAAAAAGCCCGCCAGATTCAAGATGCCGCCGCCCTGCAACGAGTCTGTTCAGAACATGATGTTGATCGACGAAAGATAAATCAGGATCTCACGCTCAATATTATTCCGCTTTCCATCACCTATTATCCCATCAGGCCTGGAAAAAGCAGGTTTTTACTCTGGCTTGATAAACACTTCAACCTGCGCGGTACCAGGATTTTTGAAGAACTGGAAATCGAGTTTAATCTGCTCATGCACGCAAACATGCACCTTCATTTCGGCAAACCTCTTTCCGTGCAGAACTATGTGGATCGTTTTCGTATTGCGCAACAGGGACTTCTTGAAGACAAAAGCTTTGTTGACAACCTCTATGCCACCCAGCGCAAAAGAATCATAAACGATGCAATGAAACAGGTCTACGGCAATATGCAGATCAATTTTGACCATATTTTCATTCTCAGCCTGGTAACCATGCCCACCCTCAAGGTCTGTCCCGGCTATCTCAAGATTCTGATCTATAAAAATGCAAGAGAACTCCTGGAAATGAAGGGGCTGAATCTGCATCCCGAGCTGAAAAAAGAGCTGTTCAAACTGATTCTTGATAAATATTACCATCCCTTTGCCCGGGCAATCAAACTTGCCGAGCTGCAGAGGATTCTCTATCAGGACAGCGAAGGCGATTATCTCTTTGACCGCAGCCTGCTTGAAAAAGATTATAATTTCAACGAGGTTCGGGTGAAAAACACATTGCAGGTTATCCTGAACGAAATAAAATGGCAGGACAGAATTGTTGAACTTGCCCACAAAAATGCCGCCTATACAGAAGCCGAACTCAGGGCTGATAATTTTCAGCATCTGCAGCGAGTTGACTGGAACCTGTATGAGGAGGAATATCTTGCCTATCACGACAACAGCGCGCCCAGTAAAGGGGATGTCGGGGCACCCCGTGTCCTGTATGACAGCAAAAATTCAGTGGGACTTGTTTTTTCCCATGGCTACATGGCTGCCCCGGCCGAAGACCTGCAACTTGCACGTTTTTTATTTGAGCGGGGCATAAACGTCTACCTGCCCCGACTGAGCGGACACGGGACAGACCCTGAAGCCCTTAAAACAGTGAGCGCAGATGACTGGGAAATCGATTTTGAACGGGCATTTACGGCCATGCGCCAGGTCTGCGACAAGGTATTCATCGGCGGTTTTTCCACCGGCGG
>JALXCX010000273.1 GCA_026990725.1 Desulfobulbaceae bacterium | reverse complement strand
GCGTTCCGCTTATCAGAATGATAATGGCCAGCCCACAGTCATTGTTGCCCGGACGATCATGGGCAAGGGCATTTCCTTTATGGAAAACCAGGCCAAATATCATGGCTCGCCTCTGCCTCCCGACATGTTGGCTGATGCCCTTGCCGAGCTTGGAGTGGAAAATGATTTTGAAGCCTGGCAGGAAAAGCGCAAACAACCAGTTCAAACAAATACCATTATGGAGCCGCGCCGCGACTATCCCGATGTTGTTCCCGGTGAACCTCTTGTTTATGACGCAACAACTGTTACCGACTGTCGTTCAGGCTATGGCAATGCGCTGCTTGGTCTTGCAGAAGCCAACAATAAACCGGGGCAGCCTCCGGTAATTACGGGTGTTTCCTGTGATCTTGAAGGTTCGGTGAAGATGGGTGGTTTTCACAAGCACTCGCCAGATGGGTATTTCGAGCTTGGCATTCAGGAGCACCATGCGGCCGCAGTCAGCGGTGCCATGAGTTGTGAAAATATGGTCACGTTTTTCTCCACTTTTGGGTCGTTTGCGGTTTCTGAAGTGTATAATCAGAATCGTTTAAATGATTTTAACCACGCAAATATCAAGGTCGTTGCCACCCATGTGGGGCTTGATGTTGGTGAAGACGGTCCGACCCATCAATGCATTGATTATCTGGGGTTGTTGAAAAACTGTTTTCGTTTTTCTGTTTTCATGCCTGCAGATCCTAACCAGACGGATCGCATTGTCCGACATATCGCTGTACATCCCGGTAATTTTTTTGTCGGCATGGGGCGCTCAAAAATGGGCATGATTACCAAAGAAGACGGGTCAGTATTTTTTGATGCTGATTATACCTTTACCCCGGGCAAGGCCGATTGGCTGCGCCATGGAACTGAGGCCACCATTATCACCTATGGTTCCGTTACTCCGGCCTGCATGGAGGCCTGGCAGATATTAAATGATGCCGGAAAATCTGTTGGTGTGTTGAACATGGCCTCGCTTCTGCCCTTAGATGTTGAGGCTGTGGTTGAAGCGGCCAATATTGGGCCTATTATCACGGTGGAGGATCATCACATTGAGACGGGTCTTGGTGCTTCAGTTGCAACAGCACTTATGGAGCAGGGCGCAGCGGCAACGCTGAAACGCCTGGGCGTACAACATTACGGCGGCTCTGGAAAGCCTGCTGATCTGTATAAACAGCAGGGACTTGATGGTCCTTCTATTGCCAGGACTGTTGAGGGCCTGATTTAAGCCTGAGAGTTATCCCTGTTACTTAGCAGACAACCTGCTGAGGCATAAAAAACAAAAAAGCCTTTCCGGGAATGCCGGAAAGGCTTTTTTATTCTCTATCTCAGGGGAATGTCCAGAATTCTGTCGTGTAAAGAATTACTGACGATAAAATTTATGCGTTCCGTACTGGGCCACATAGGTCATGCTGTCTGCCCAGTCCGGATGAATGTCCTGCTGGTGATAATAGGTTGCGCCGTGGGTAAAATCCGGCGTGGTCATGGCCTTCAGGGCAGTTTTCATGCAATTGACAAAGGCATCTGTCTCCGTGGGCAGGTAGGAATCCTTTTGAAATGTCCAGCTGAACTGGTAGGGCTCCCTGACAACCTCTTCCACGCTTTCATGTTTATTTACCGCTCTGTTTAGGGTCACATGGGCAACAGCAAGCTGGCCGATCTGGGGTTCGCTGCGTGCCTCATGGTAGATGTTTAATGTGAGCCAGAGCAGTCCTTCAAGAAAACTCATAATAAAATAATATACTTTTCTAGTTAAAAAAAATTATTCCTGAAATTCGTTGTCCTTCTCTTGTTCAGTAAACTAATCATTGAGCTGGGAAAAACAAGCTGTTAGAAAACAGAATATTGCTTTTACTCTGTTGCGGCATTTTATGCATCAAAAAAATGTCTCGTCATGGCGACAGTATAGCAGGATCGATAAGCTGTCCTTGATGCAGGTCAAATATTGAAAAGAAGGAAGAAAAGAAGAATAGATTCTTTAAATATGGTGACATGCTACTGCTTTGTTAGCAGGCGAGAATGCCCCATGATTGCTCGGTATCCATTAAAAAAAAGATAGTGGCAGTGGAGCCTGAGGAATACGTTTGCTGTGGTCAGAGTTAAAAAATGGAAAGGGGTAAACGGGAAAAGCAAAAAAAAATTACAGTTTCTCAAGATCCGGCGGCAGGTCTGCTTTCTTGTTCCTGTTGCACTGTTTGCAGCAGGGGACAATATTGCCCTTGGTAGAGCGGCCACCACGGGAGAGGGGGACGACGTGATCCATTGTCAGGTTTTTAAAACCGACTTTTTTGTCGCAATAATGACAGGTCCCTGATGCTGTTGCCTGCTGCCACCAGCGGGTTTTTCTCAGGGCTCTTGCCTTGCTGCGTTCTGCTCGTATAAAAGCGTCATCCACACCAAAATTGAAAAAGTCATCCATTGTCAACCAGTTCTCCAAGAAGAATCTGACGCGCCTCTCCAACAAGATAGAGGGAACCGGCCACGCAGATAAGGTCTTTTTTTGTGCTGATCCTGCATGCCTCACAAATACCGTTGTGGACGGAATCTGTCAGGATGACCTGACAATCCCTGTTTTCAGGCAGACATTTTTCTAACTGCTCACCTGTTGCAGAACGCTCAGAACGGGGACTGGTAAAAATAATTATATCGGCTAGTGGAGAGATCTCTGCAAGGGTTGTCTTGAGATCTTTATCCGCCATTGCTCCCCAGAGAAGAATAAGCCGGTCACGGGGAAATTCTTCGGCAAGGGCTTTTTGTAAAGCCGCCACACCGGCTGGATTATGAGCCCCATCCAGAAGAAAATGGCGGCGGTTTCCGGATGTATTTTTATTCTTCGGACATATTGCCTCAGCGTCCAGAAAAAATGATTCAAGCCGTCCCGGCCAACGGGTCTTGCGCAGTCCGGTTTGAATTGCCTTGGTGGAAACCGTAAATTTTTTATCCCGCAGGAGTTCGGTTGCAGCCAGGGCAAGGCTTGCGTTACTGATCTGATAATGCCCCTTCATGGCGATGGGCAAATTATTTGTCCTGGTTTTATGAATACCGCTGTAATGGAACAGATCTGCCGATGTCTTGCTGCGTTGACCGGAAAAATCGCGGCCATACAGAAAAAGTGGCGCATTCTTTTTCTCGCATTGCCTGGAAATGACTTCTTCAGTAACGCCGGCGGCCACTGCCGAAACCACGGGGACTCCCGGCTTGATGATGCCGGCTTTTTCAACGGCAACCTGTTGCAGAGTTTCCCCCAGGTATTGCTCGTGGTCCATGGAAACATTGGTGATGATGGAGAGCAGGGGAGTGACGACATTGGTGGCATCCAGACGCCCGCCCATACCCACTTCGAGAATGGCAAAATCAACATTTTGTTCAGCAAACCAGAGCATGGCAAGGGTAGTGGTACATTCAAAATAGGTGATCTGGTCGCCGTCCAGCACCTTGGCAATGCGGTTGATAAGGCGGGCAAAATCTTTTTTTGGAATATATTCGTCGTTTATGGCAAATCGTTCCCGTACAGAGCTGAGATGGGGCGAGGTATAAAAACCAGTTCTATATCCGGCTGCAGAGAGTATGGAAGAAAGGGTTGCCCCGACCGAACCTTTGCCGTTGGTGCCGCCGATATGGATGCAGGGCAGGTCGTTGTGCGGATTACCAAGCCGGGCAAGAAAGGTGTTCATGGATTCCAGTCCGAGCTTGATTTTGAAAAACTGGAGCCTGTCAAGAAACTCCCACGCCTGTTGATAATCCATGTTTATTCCATAACTTCGAGCTTGGCATAATCAAGATGGAGTATCTTGTCACCATGGCGGTCAAAAGAGACTTCAACCCGTCGGGGGCCGGGGACATTTTTTATTTTGCCGATGCCGAAAAAAGGATGTTTCACCATCATGCCTGGGCTAAAATCAACGCGTGCTGATTGAACTGATTTTCTTGTCCGGACCGGGGGAACAGCGGTTGCATGATTACTGGATGCAAACGATGTGGTCGCAGGTGCCGGATCTTCATCTATATAGAGACCAGGGTTGATTTCCTGTAGAAAAGGTGACATGCCCGTACGGTGAAATTTTCGGTCAGGCGTCATTAACTCTCGGGGATAGCTGAGAAAAAGGTATTTCTTTGCTCGAGTTGCTGCCACATAGAGCAGTCTGCGCTCTTCTTCCCACTGTTCTCCTGGTTCCGCCCGTTGATGGGGAAAGCGCCCCTCGGCCAGGCCAATCACAAAGACCGCGTCCCACTCAAGCCCCTTGGCCGAGTGAATAGTCGAGAGAATCAGCCGTTTGTTGTCTTCGTCCTGCTCTTGCGACGTTGTTGCCTCTGGCGGGTCAAGGGCCGTGTCATCAACAAAGGATTGCAGATCGCCATAGCCGCCGATCAGCGCTTTGATCTGCTCGAGATCACCTTTTCGTTTCGGGTAGTCATCATAATAGATTTTTTCAAGAATCGGCTCGTAATAGGCCATGACCAGATCAAAAATAGCTCCCGGAGTAAGCCCTTTTTCGCTTATTTGGCCAAGAGCGGTAGTCAGCTTGGTAAAACCGGCTTTCCAGGTTGGTGCCGGTTTGTAACTCTGAAGCGCTTTAACGGGATCATCAAATTCAGAAATCTTTGCAAGTATCTTCTGGGCAGTCTTGGGACCGACTTTGTCCAGGTGCAGCAGTATCCGGTTCCAGGATAGATTATCCCATGGGTTAATCAGGATGCGCAGAAAAGAGAGAACATCTTTGATGTGGGCTGATTCGGTCAGTTTAAGCCCGCCCCGTTTTTCAAACTCGATCATTCTACTGTTCAGCTCAAGCTCAAGTTTATAGGAATGAAAACCGGAACGAAACAGTACAGCGATTGATGAAGTGTCTATGCCTTTTTCTTGTAGTTCTTTTATTTTTTCAACTATAAAGCGTGCCTCTGCCGCCTCATTTCGAGCTTTGTAAACAACAGGACGAGTTTCGCCCTCAAGCTCGGTGAACAGTTTTTTGGTAAATCTTTTCTGGGCCTGGGCTATGACAGCATTGGTAAGTGATAAAATAGGCTGGATGGAGCGGTAATTCTGCTCAAGTTTGATGATTGTGGTGCCGGGAAACTGATCGGGAAAGCGCATGATATTATAAAAATCAGCGCCCCTGAAGCTGTAAATTGACTGGGCATCATCGCCGACGACCATCACGTTCTCATGGTTGTGGGCCAGCAGGCGGACAATTTCTGCCTGAATCAGGTTAGTGTCTTGGTATTCATCCACCAGAATGTATTGAAACCGGGAACAGATATCGTTTCTTGCCTGCTTGGACTCTGCCAGAAGCCGTTGCCAGTTGACCAGCAGGTCATCGTAGTCCATGAGGCCGTGATCTTTTTTGAACTCGGCGTAGTGTTTACGAATTGTGTGAAAATCGTCAATAAATTCCGAGAGATGTATATGCGACTCAAAGACCAGATCTTCGATTGGGCGAGCCTTGTTGATGGAACCTGAAAGCAGGTTGATGATCACCCGTTTAGTGGGAAATCGTTTACCGGCACCAGACAAACCGAGTGAGGATTTGAGCAGATTAATAATGCCCTCGG
>JALXCX010000272.1 GCA_026990725.1 Desulfobulbaceae bacterium | reverse complement strand
CCGGAAGAAAGGGAAAAGCCGGTTACCATCTTGATGTTCATGGACGTGCCGGGCATGCAGCATTTGCCGGTATCGATAAGGCCAGCGCGATTCTTGAACTGTGCCGGCTGGTTCCAGCGCTTGAAAAACTTAATGATCTTGAACGTGGTCTTGTTCTTAATGTGGGGAAGATTGCAGGAGGGATAGGCGCAAACACCGTGGCCGAACATGCCTGTGCAGAAATTGATACCCGATTTGGCAGCAAAGAAAACGGCATTGCCCTCAAGAAAAGTATTGAACAAATTGTGGCATCAAAAGGTATTGCCGGAACAAGCGTTCGTCTTAGCTTGGCCAAGCAGCGACCGGTCATGGAACAAAATGAGCGCAATCGTCACCTGTATGCAATCATTAAACAGCAGGCGGTACGACTGAAAATTCCTCTAAGCCAGGAGATACGTCAGGGGGGATCAGATGGTTCCAATATTGCCGACCAGGGCGTACCCGTGGTTGATGGCCTTGGCCCTATTGGTGAGCACGATCATAGCAACAGGGAGTACATGATCAAGTCCAGTCTGCCTGAGAGGTGCCTGTTACTGGCCTGTTCCCTGCTGGCAGTCAATAAACATTTTTTGGGCAGGCAGGAATCATCTGTTAAAGGATTGCCCGCTGCCGCGAAAACTTGAACTCGTACGAAATGATTTGTTTTTCAAAGCAGCCTAAGAGCAGATTTCCTTTGCTCAAGCACCTTAGTCTTGTAAACTAAGCACATAAAATGTACCCATGCAGAATACCTTACAGGGAGGAGTTGAAATGCTGGTTGTCAATACCCACGAAGCAAAAACAAACCTGTCAGCATTATTAGCAAAAATAGAACAATCAGGTGAGGAAGTTATAATTTGCCGTAACGGAAAGCCCATTGCGAACCTCCGCCCTCATAAACGAAAAAATCGCCTGACTGCCCACCCTGTTATGGGGAAAATCCAAATCAATTACGATCCTACGGAAACTCTTCCCGAAGATGAATGGTCAGGGGAAACAATCTGATGCTGCTCGACACCTGCGCTCTTTTGTGGCTTTCACAGGGCGGTGGACAGCTTTCCGCTGCAACCTGCAAACAAATCAACGATGTGTCTGTGGAGTTTCGGGGACAGTGGAGTTTCGGGGACAGTATATGGATCTCAAGGGCAAAAAATACATCTACCGTTTGAATGCCTGGCTTGAGGATCTTGCTGCATTATACCGGTTTTGTATTGATCAAAACATTATCTGCTGTCGTGAAACAGAGATAGCGCCCCGGAAGATGCCGTATCCCAACAGCCATGGATTTCTTCCGGGGTTTTGCGGGTTTTTATCGGGAGTATATTAATACTGTTTTCTGTATGGTCATTGTGCAGCCGGTCAATCCATACAGGATGTTGTAACTCCGTGGTTTTTTCAGGATTACCCGTTACGGGATCAACCGATAGGGTAATGCCCGGTGCGCCCACAGGCTTTCTTTATGAAGCTTGTGCAGTAGCTCATAGGCCTCTTTGAGCGGCGCGGGATTATGGCTGTT
>JALXCX010000271.1 GCA_026990725.1 Desulfobulbaceae bacterium | reverse complement strand
ACCTCCGGGTAGGTTGCATGAGGTGCCGGGCGACCGGCATCCCAGTCAAATGATCAGGCCCTGGCAACAGGGACAGAATTCGGCTTACAGCCACCCCATTTTTCAAGGAGAAGAGACAAGTTTGGTATGAAAAAACATCCTCCCGCTCTCCCGACTGTCGGGGTTATTCTTCCGGCAGCCGGCTTTGGCACCCGCATGAACGCAGACCGCCCCAAGCAGTTTCTTGAGCTGGCAGGCAAACCGATTCTTTTGCATACCATTACAACCTTTCTGAAACACTCCTCAGCACCATTTATAGCAGTCGTTCTACCCGCTGGCTTTCTTCAATCAGCCCAAGATGATATTCTCTGTTTTTTTGATCATAACGATGCCTCAAGGCTGCTGTTTGCCGCCGGTGGAAAAACACGGCAGGAATCCGTTGCCAACGGTCTGCAGATTCTCCCCTCCTGCGTTCAACATATCCTTGTCCATGACGGCGCACGCCCCCTGGTAAGCAACAGCATTATTGACAGGTGCCTCCGGGGCATTAAGACGCATGGAGCCGTCATTGCCGCTGTCCCGGTAAAGGATACTCTGAAAAAGGTCACTGAAAACTTCATCACAAAAACCATTGAACGCAAACACCTCTGGCAGGCGCAAACCCCCCAGGCCATGGAGCGTCAGCTTCTGGACAACGCTTATATCCATGCCGAAAAAACCGGATTTGAGGGGACAGATGAAGCCTCTTTACTGGAACATGCCGGAATTTCAGTCGGTGTAATTGAGGGAAGTGAACATAATATCAAGATTACAAGACCCGGTGACCTGGCCGTTGCCTCGGGTCTCATCCATAGCAGGAGCCCTGCAATGAAAATTGGTCACGGCTATGACGCTCACCGTCTGGTACCGGGAAGAAAACTGATTCTCGGCGGAGTGGAGATCGCCTATAAACTGGGGCTGAAAGGTCATTCGGACGCTGACGTAGTGGTTCACGCCCTGATTGACGCCATTCTCGGCGCTTTGGGCGCAGGAGATATTGGCAGCCATTTTCCCGATACTGACAAGATGTACAAAGATATTGACAGCCTGAAACTCCTGGAACAGGTTATTGATCTTGCCGGAGAACAACAGATGTGTATTGGCAACACAGACATAACCATTATCTGTCAGCAGCCAAAACTTGCTCCGCACCTGAAACAGATGCAAAGCAACATTGCCCGTACCTGCGGGACAACAAAGGAAAATGTTAACATAAAAGCCACCACGACAGAAAAGATGGGTTTTACCGGCCGCGGCGAAGGCATCAGCGCCCATGCGGTCGTCCTGCTGCAACAAACAACAACGTAACGTTAAAAAAAATGAATATAAATACCGAACGCCTGGCCCTTACCTTTACCCGACTCTGCGAAACAGACAGCCCTTCACGAAGTGAGGGGCGCATGGCAGCACTTGTCACAGAAATGCTCTGCGGGATAGGAGCGGATGAACCGTATGAGGATGACTCTGCTTTGAAGACCGGATCTGATTGCGGAAATCTTTTTTTTCGCTTTCCCGGCGAACTTGAGCGTGAGCCTCTTTTCTTCAACTGCCACCTCGACACTGTCCAGCCCGGAACAGGCGTTAAAGTGGTGCGAAAAAATGACATCTTCACAAGTCTTGGCAATACCATTCTGGGCAGTGACGATAAATCCGGCATAGCGGCTCTGATTGAGGCCCTGCAGATAATCCGCGAACAGAATCTGCCCCATATTCCCATGGAATACGTTTTTACAACCTGTGAAGAAATCGGCCTGCTTGGAGCAAAGGCTCTTGATCCCGGAGACATTATGGCTCAAACCGGCTACTCCCTTGATTCTACAGGCTTTGGCAGGGTCATTATTGGAGCACCGGCGGCCAACCGACTGAGAATCACTGTCAACGGAGTTGCCGCCCATGCCGGACTCCATCCTGAATGGGGTATTAATGCCATAACCCTGGCAGCTGAAGCACTGGCCAAATCGCCTTTAGGAAGAATTGACGCCGAAAGCACGGTAAACTTTGGCACCATACAGGGCGGAGCGGCTTCAAATATTGTCCCGGAAAAAGTAACCATTGCCGGAGAAGTACGGAGTCACTCCACGGAAAAACTTCAGCACCTGACCAGTGAGGTGAAACAGGCCTTTGTCCAGGTCATCGGACAGTGGCAGGATGCCACCGGTGAGGCCAGAGGAGTTCCCGGGCTGGACTTTCAGGTGGAAGAGGACTTCCCCGTAATGCGTCTTAACAACGACGATGCGGTCATTCAGACTGTTGACCAGGCTGCCCGCGCAATTGGCATGGACCTCCGCTACGAGGTCGCCGGAGGCGGCAGTGATGCCAACATCTTGAACGGCCGGGGATTACAGACAGCAATTATCGCCACGGGCATGACCCACGTCCACTCAACTGATGAGGAAGTAAGCCTTCAGGACATGGCCGATTTAACGCGACTGCTTCTTGCTCTTATGACCTGACCATCAATCTTCAACAGAATAATTACGCCAAAAGCCTGGCCAGCATCTCGCTCAGATCGTTAATCCGAAACGGCTTAACCACAACACCCGCAAAACCGTAATCGGCATAATTAGCCATGACTTCATGGCTGGAATAGCCGCTTGAGACAATGGCTTTTACCTGGGGATCGATCTCCAGTAACCGCTGGACAGCCTCCTGCCCTCCCATGCCGCCTGGAATCGTTATATCCATAATAACAAGATCGTAACGCTTTCCCTGCTCAAAGGCCTGAGCGTACATTGCAATGGCTTGGTCACCATCATGGGAGATATCGACCTCGTAGCCAAAATGCTCAAGGATATTGCTCACAACCGTACAGACAAGATCCTCATCATCCATGACCAGTATCCGTTTCCCGGCACCTGAATGAAGAACAGATATTTTTTCGTCCTGTTGTTTATTTTGTGTTTTTTCTTCATCCAGAGCCGGCAGATAGACATAAAAACTAGTCCCCGCACCCGGTTCCGAATCCACAGAAATATGACCGCCATGTTTACTCACAATGGAGAAACAGATGGCAAGCCCAAGCCCGGTACCGACATCTTTGGTGGTAAAATATGGGTCAAAAATCTGTCCCAGATGCTCCTTACTGATGCCTGAGCCGTAATCCCTAATCCTAAGACAAACACACCGTGAGCGATTAAGAGGAAGCAAAGAGTGTTTGTCAGGCACATAATTACCCACATGGATATCAACAAAGCCGCCGTCCGGCATGGCTTGCATGGCATTTATAACCAGATTATCAACAACCTGTCCAATTTGCCCCCGATCCACTTTGACCTGCCACAAATCCCTGTCCGCTGAAAAGCGAAGCTGCACAGTGGACCCACGCATGACAAACTCTGCTGATTCACGAACCAATTCTTCAAGATGCACATGTCCTTTGACAGGACTTCCGCCACGGGAAAAGGTCAACAACTGCTGGGTCAATTCGCGGGCCCGAAGGCTGGCCTTCTCCGCATCTGTTATGTTTTGGTAATGGACATCCCCGGGAGAAGAGACCATTCTGGCCAGGGAGAGATTACCAAGAATCGCTGTGAGCAGATTATTAAAATCATGGGCAATGCCGCCAGCAAGTACCCCGACGGACTCAAGCTTCTGTCCTCTTGCGACCTCAGCCTCTATTCGACGCTGGCCGGTTACATCCCGCAAAACCAGCACTAAACCAAAAATCTGCTGATTACTGTCAACAAGCCGCGAGCCGCTGAGCGTGACAATCCGCTCTCCTTCGGAGGAATTATTCATGTGTAAATCAACAGCAGCCTGCTGCTGATCTTCATTCTTAAGCCAGCTCAACAGATCAATATACCCGGTTCCGGCATCAGGACAGGTAAGTTGAAAAACTTCGTTCACCAGGCGCCCAACGGCCTCCTGCCTCCCGCGCCCGACCCATTGCTCGGCGACCCTGTTCATCAGGACGATCCGCCCTTCCGTGTCAGCGGCTACGACCGCCTCAGCCATGGATTGCAGGGTTATGCGCAATCGTTCAGATTCGGTTGCCAGCTGTTTTTCAGCCAGCTCTCTATTGTTTATCTCATGGCCAAGTTCAGTAATTCTGTTTTCAAGGGCAAGGGCCATGCCATTGTAGCCTGATATGAGCGCCCCGACTTCGTCATCCCGCCTGTCAGGCAGAGGAACAAATCGCTCTCCCCGACGAACGGTTTCCATGGAGTGGACAACATTTTGTAAAGGCCGGGCAATAGAACGGGACATAAAGAAAGCGGCCCAAAGCGCTGCAGCAACAGCTGCCGCAAACACTGAAAGCAAAACTCCGCTGATGCTCTCAAGAACCTGAAGATAATCGGCCAGAGGCCGTTCAACAACAAGGGCCAGTTCAGGTTCCAGACCGGGGATGGTCAATGGCAGGTAATCAAAGACTTTTTCCTCCTCGGTAAAAGAAGGTTTTATAGGATGAGCCACTCCAGGGGAAACATGATGTGCGTAGTCAAGAGGTACCGGAAAAAACTTCTGACGCCTGCCCGTCTCAGGATCAACAATATCTCGTCCGGCGACCATTCTGTCAGCGGCGACAAATTCTACCTGAGCTGCGCCCACAACTTCTTCTATCCCGTCAAGCAAATCCTGATTACCAGTCACCAGAAAACCACCAAGCACCGTTCCGAGATACTTTTCCCGCAGGATTATTCTGGCCGCTGCCTCAACAAAAACCACTGGCCGGGCTTCAATGTTTTTTCCCTTGCGCTCCAGAAGCCTCAACAAAAAAGGATGATCTTCAAGCAATGTACAGGCCAGTCCTTTTTTCTGTTTGACAGAAGAAGCCACCGGGTGATCGGAAAAATCAATATTTGAAAACCCGGCATTTTTTTCGCCCTCGGCAAGATATGAGAGAGCGACTTTTCCTTCCGGAGTAATAATTATCAAAAAATCGAGCCCGTACTGTTCTTTCTGGGCGGCAAGATACTTGCGAAGCTGGCTGGCGATATCCAGACGAAGAGTAGTTTTTACGACATTATCCCTTGACACAGAGAGTACGGCAGAACGTGTTCTCTCTACCTGCCCCTGAAAAAACAATGAAGCTGTGGCAAGATCTGACTGCAACTGAGCACTTGCATCCTGAGAAAGATGATCCCGGACAAGATAAAGAACAGACCAGGCAACCAGCGACATGGGCAACAGGATCAGGACAAAACTCATTGCCATGAGTCGCATTCTCAGCGAATAGATTCGACCCGGCCGGGATGTACTCTGTTTTTCTTTCACAACAAATCTATCTTAATGAGCCTTTTCCGGTTCCATCGTATCATACACCTTGTCAGCCGCCTCCAGAATACTTACCGGCAGATCTATTCCCAATCGTGCAGCCCGGGCCCGATTAATTGCTAGATAAGAATCTTCCGGACTCTGGATGGCCATTTCACCGACATCATGACCACGCAAAACGGCAAGTACCTGCCTGCCGAGCTGATGCCCCATAGCCTCAAAATCAATGGCCGCTGCCATCAGATACCCATATCGCACCCAGCTATCGGCGAAGGTAAAGTCCGGTTTGAGCTGATGTGACACCACCCATTCAAGAATCTCGGCAACAGGGCAGACTGTTCCGTCATC
>JALXCX010000270.1 GCA_026990725.1 Desulfobulbaceae bacterium | reverse complement strand
TCTCGTTAAATAATAGTATTTTTTTAAAAAAACAGGCAATGCAATCGATACTATAAGAACGAATGAGAAAAAGTCTATTTGAGGAAAGAATTTTTGTAACTATTCAGCTACCAGCACAATGTTGGCATAACCTGTGACCTGTAACAGTTCAGATGTGCTCCATAGTGCGGTAAGCAGGCCAACGAGCTATAGCCCGTCTATGTGAGGCGGCCTGATCGCCGCACTATGGGGTGCAGCTGAACTGTTACGAATTTTTTACAGAAACGAACAGCCCTTTGCAACAGGAGCCTGATGCAAAGGAGAAGAAACAGGAAAAAGTAAAAAAAATGGCCCCGCCGTAAAAGCGGGGCCTTAAACTCAAGACAGCCGAAAACAAACCCTAAAAAGGGACGTCGTTACCGGTCGTTCCGCCGTCATTGCCGCCAGAGAAGGAATCATTTTCATACCCGCCGCCTGGGCCACCACCAGCGGCCGGACCGGGATCAAATCCACCTCCATCACCACCGTAGCTGCCTCCGCTGCCACCTCGGGGAGAAAGCATTTTCATCTCCTGGGCAACAATTTCTGTAGTGTAGCGGTCATTACCGTTCTTATCCTGCCATTTTCTTGTTTGGAGCCGGCCTTCAATATACACCTTGGAACCTTTATTTAAATACTCACCACAGATCTCTGCCAACCGGCTCCAGGCAACAATTCTATGCCACTCTGTTTCCTCCTGTTGCTGCCCCTCTTTATCCTTCCAGCGCCTTGTGGTTGCTACGCTGAAACTTGCAACGGGAGTGCCGCTCTGGGTATACCGTAGTTCGGGGTCTGATCCAAGATTACCAATTAGAATTGCCTTGTTTATCATGATTCACCTGCAGTTTTTTTTGAATGTCATCTTGTAAGCTTTTATTTTTTATAATACCGTTAAGTAAAAAAAACCAGCTCCATTATTCAGCTCATATTCTGTTTTACTGCTAAATTCAGTGGCAAGCCCGTTAGTCAGGAGAAATCATCAGCGAACACTGCGATCCAGCATGGCTCGTAATCCACCCTTATCCTTTGCGCTATAGCCAAAAACTTCCTGCCATATCGTTTCGCTTTCCATGCAAAAATAAACGCAGGTTTTAGGCGAAACAAATCTGGCAAGCTCATCAGCGATCAGTTTGTACATTTCAACTCTTTGAGGTCTGAAATATCTGGCCTTCCCGTCCAGGCCAAGAATAAATTCCTCGTAAAAAAAAGAAGAGCCGGGAAATCGCTCACCAGCAATGGCTTTCAGTGATGGCAAATACCGAAGAGCACCAAGACTAATCCAGGCAATACTCTCTGCCGGAACTACTTCAAACAGTCGTCTGATTGTCGACCTGTACCCCTCCTGCCAGCCGTCATGCCAGATAATAGGATCAAAATGAAAAGCCATCCTGTAGCCCCATTCAGCACATTGGGCGGCGGCTGACAAACGCTCTTCCAGTGATGCTGCCCGAATCTCTTCGCGTTCCATAATTGGTGGACTATTTAACGACCAGGCTACAATGGTGCGACCACCGTGGTCAAGCCCCTTGA
>JALXCX010000269.1 GCA_026990725.1 Desulfobulbaceae bacterium | reverse complement strand
TGATTTCAATGGCCTGGCCAGCCTGATTAAGAGTGGTGCCCGCAAAAACGGAAACAAGATCAGGATAACCGATGGCTGTTGCCAGGGAAGAGTTTTTCAAAAGGTTTAAGTATTGACTTGTCATTTGTGGAATTATAACCCGCATGGCCTGGGGAATAATCACCAGTTGCAGAGTTTTCCCGGGACGCAGGCCAAGGGCGTGGGCTGCCTCGGTCTGACCATGCTTTACTGACAAAATACCGGAGCGGACAATTTCGGCAATCAGGCTTGCCGTATAGATGGTCAAGGCGAGCAGTAATGATGCAAGTTCCGGAATAACGGTGATGCCGCCCCGAAAGTTGAAACCTCTGAGTTGGGGCATTTCCCAGTGCAGCGGGGTAGAGGTCGCCAAAAAAGCCATTGCAGGAAGAATGATAATGACTCCCAGCGAGGTCAGCAGAACCGGAAATTGTTGGCCGGTTTCCTCCTGCTTTTTTTTAGCCCACCATTTTATGATGAAAATCGTGGCAACACTCAGTGCGAATGCTGCTGCGACCCAGCCAAATCCCGGTTCGAAGACAGGTCGTGGGATATAAATACCCCGGATATTCAGAAAGGCCCACTTCCCCAAATGAAGACTGTTTCTTGCCGATGGCAGAGTGCGTAATACAGCAAAATACCAGAAGAAAATTTGGAGGAGCAGGGGGAGGTTTCTGAATATTTCTATGTAGACAGCGGCAATTTTAGATACCAGCCAGTTAGAGGACAAGCGGGCAACACCAACGATGAATCCCAGAGTTGTCGCACAGATAATACCCAGGCCCGAAACAAGGAGGGTGTTCAGCAGGCCGACGATAAATGTCCGGCCGTAGGTGTCTGCTTCGCTGTAGGGGATCAGATGCTGAATTATACCAAATCCAGCTTTTTGCTGGAGAAAATGGAACCCGGTTGTGATACCGCGTCGTTCCAGATTTTTTAGGGCGTTGTTGCCAATGAAAAAAAAGAACAGCACAACACCGGCAGCCAGCAACACCTGAAACATGATGGCCCGATTGTGGGCATTGTTCCACCAGGCCGTGGATTTTGGAGATTTACTCATAGTTATCAGTTATCCTATTGTCTTTTTTGCAAACCGGATATTTGCATTCCCGGGCTGCAAAAAAGCAGTAGACGGAAAATTAAAGAGCGCCCGTAACAGGCGCTCTTTAAAACCTGACTTCCAGTTGTTCTGTTAGCGAAGGGGTGGTGCGTACTGAATGCCACCATTTTTCCAGAGAGCGTTCAGACCACGGGCAATTTTCAGCGGTGAATCCATGCCGACGTTGCGCTCAAAAATTTCACCATAGTTCCCCACCTGTTTGATTATCTGGTAGCTCCAGTCGTCAGAAAGATGCAGGCTGGACCCCTTGTCGCCTTCAAGGCCGAGCAGGCGGCGGATACCAGGATTGCTGGAGGATTTCAGGCTGTCGATGTTGGCAGAAGTAACGCCCATTTCTTCAGCATTGATCATGGCAAAAAAGGTCCAGCGGACGATGTTGAACCATTCGTCATCACCCTGGCGGACAACAGGCCCCAGAGGTTCTTTGGAGATAATATCAGGAAGAATGACTGCAGAGGAAGGATCTGCCAGGTGAGTCCGCAGGCCGTAAAGTTGAGATTGATCAGAGGTGAGGCAGTCACAGCGTCCGGCTTCAAAACCTTTGAGGGTTCCGTCATGGGTGTCAAAAACAACTGCATCGTACTTCATTTTATGCTCTGTGAAGTAATCTGCAAGGTTCAGCTCAGTGGTTGTTCCAGCGTCAATACAGAATGAAGCGCCATCAAGTTCTTTGGCGCTTTTAATGCCGAGTTTTTTGTTGACCATAAAACCCTGGCCATCGTAGTAGTTTGTGCCGGCAAAGTTGAGGCCAAGTGCTGTGTCCCTGTGCAGGGTCCAGGTCGTTCCACGAACCAGTACGTCAATCTCACCGGACTGCAGTGCAGTGAAGCGCTCTTTCGAGTTAAGTGGTACATATTTGATCTTGGAAGCGTCACCGAGAACGGCAGCAGCAACTGCTTTACAGCCGTCAACGTCAAGGCCTTTCCACACACCTTTTTCATCGGTAGCGGAAAATCCGGGCAGACCGGTGGACACGCCACAAACGAGCTGACCGCGTTTCTTGACATCATCCAGTGTCCCGGCTGAAGCCAGGGAAGCAGAAATCACGAGAAAAGCAGCTAACATGATAAACGTCATTTTTTTCATACTTGGTTCTCCTGTCCAATTATTAAATCTGACAACATAAAATATCTATGAAAAAGTACCTTATCACGCTCTGCAAATTTGTCCAGACCATTCTTGGTTATCAACTGCACCTCAGGGGGTATTTATTTGGTTGCTATTTCCTGATTATCTTGACTTTTTCGATGTGGTATTCCATTGTAACAGTATGCAAGAAAATGATCATGCCAGCAATCCTGTAATACTCATTGCCGACGATAACAGGGGTATTGTCCGGTTGCTGGGTGATGTGTTGACCAACGCCGGTTATTGGGTGACAGCGGTTAGTACAGGAGAGGAAGCCCTAGAGGTCGTGCCGAAGGTGCATCCCGATCTTATTTTACTTGACGTGGATATGCCCGAGGATTCCGCTTTTGCTGTTTGCAGGACACTCAAAAAAGATCCACAGTTTGCAGACATCCCAGTGCTCTTTGTAACCTCACGCAGCAGTCAGCAGGATATTGTCAAAGGGTTTCAGGCCGGTGGTCAGGATTATGTCACCAAACCCTACACTACTGCCGAATTACTGGCTCGCATACAAACTCATCTTGCCTTAAGAAAAGCGCAGCAAAAATTAAAAATCAGCGAGGCCAGGTACAGAGAGCTTTCTATCCGTGATGATCTGACAAATTTTTATAATACCCGTTACCTCTATCAGACCCTCCAGGGGCAGCTGGATATGCATCGGACCAGGCCCTTGTCGGTCATTTTTATGGACATTGATGATTTTAAATATGTTGTCGATAGCTATGGCCATTTAAACGGCAGCCGGACCATTGCCGAGCTTGCCGATGTTGTTCGTTCGGTACTGCCTGACGGGACGTATGCCGTCAGCTATGGCGGGGATGAATTTGTCATTGTGCTGGCCGGCTATGATAAAGAGCAGGGTCTGTCTGTTGCTGAATCCATCAGAGAGGCCATTGAGCAGGCCAGATTTCTTGTCTCTCAGGATATTGGCATAAGAATAACAGTGAGCTGTGGTGTCGCCACATCTCCGGTGGATGCCCAGACCCTGACCGAGCTGCTCAGTTGTGCTGATCAGGCTTTGTTTGACAGCAAAGAACAGGGCCGAAATTTTGTAGCGGCTTACTATTCCGATTAATGAGCAGGCAACAAACATTTTTATCCCCCCGCAGTTCTGCAATTACCTGTCTGGCCCAATGGGCAGAAACAGCGAAGCCTGTCCAGGGGTTCATTGAGAAAAACATCCATAACTCCCGGCTGAAGAGTGAAGACCGTCAATTGGCCGTGATGCTGGTCATGGGGGTGATTCGCAGACAGCAATATCTTGACATCATCCTGTCTCGATTTTCCAAAACCCCTTTGCGCAAAATGAAGCCACTTACCCTGGCAGCTCTGCGGGTGGGAGTTTATCAGCTCTGTTTTCTTGATCGCATCCCTGATTCCGCTGCTGTTAATGAGACGATGAAGGCCCTCAAAAAAGCCCGCCAGCCCGGATGGCTGCTCAGATTTGTCAATGGAACGCTTCGGACAATCTCCCGGGATAAAGATATGTTGCCTGGCACGGAAGAAGCGGGAAAGGGCAACACTCCGGTGCTGGAGCATCCTCCCTGGTTGACCAGGCGCTGGCAAAAACAATTTGGCCGGGAAAAAATGATTGAGATTTGCCGGGTCAATACGATGGATCCGGAAATCTGTCTCCATGTAAACAGGCGTCTTGCAACAAAAGATCGGCTCGCGGAGGAGTTTTGCCGCAGAGGCATTGCGACAAAAGAAGGCAGGTACAGCCCGGACAGCCTGATTTTACCCGGGTATCGTGGCCGTGTGACTTCTCTGCCCGGTTTTGCTGAGGGATTGTTTCAGGTGCAGGATCAGGCCGCCCATTTATGTTGTCATCTTCTAAGGCCTTTTGCAGAAAAAGGCCATTATCTTGATTGCTGTGCCGGACTCGGAGGAAAAACCTGTACCCTTGCCAGCCTGATGCCAGCAGGAGCTGTACTACAGGCCGTGGAGCCAGATGCTCGCCGTTTTGGTCTGCTGGCTGAGAATTTGAAACGACAGAGGCTTGACAAACTGGTTCAATGCAGCCAACAGGAGATACAGGCCTTTGCCGCTTCCATTTCTTCTCGTTATAATGGTATTCTTGTGGACGCTCCCTGCTCGGGGACGGGCGTTATTCGGCGGCATCCGGATATTCGCTGGAACCGTTGTCCTGAAGATTTGGCTGCCAACAACATTGCCCAAAGTGCGATATTGCAGGCTGCTGCTGCTCTGCTTGCTCCGGGCGGGGTTTTGGTCTATGCGACGTGTTCTCTTGAACCCGAGGAAAACCAAGAGGTTGTAGGAAAATTTTTATCTGCTCATGATGAGTTTGACCTCACCGACGCTCGAAAGTATTTACCGGAAAAGGCCAAAGAGCTGGTCAATGAGGAAGGCTTCTTCTCTCCAGTACCTTCAGAAGAAATTGAAGGTTTTTTTGCGGCACGTATGGTAAAATTTTAAGTTCTGAAACCAGGATAACCGCAGATGCTCACAACCGAGAATGAAAGAATAACCGGCTGTCGCACGGAAAAAGAGTAGAGAATCAAAATAAAAACATGAATTGGACATGGAATGGCTGAAATAAAATCAACGATGGATCTGGTCATGGAACGGGCAGCCCGGATGGGGAAAGCTTCTTCTGATGAACTGGAATCTGAAAGTGTACGTAAAAAAGGTATGAAACTGGCCGCAGAGTTTCTGGACGGTAAACGGGATCTTTTATTGAGCGCCTTGACGGAGTTGCCCAAGGCGCAGCAAGTGGCTGCCAGAGAGGGGATGGTGGATGTTCTTTTACGCAATATTTTTCTGCCAAAAGATGAGGTGGCACAAGAACGGACCGATACCGCCGCCCGTGGGCTTGTGGATCTTGGCGGGGGGGCAGGTGATCTGAAAACTATCTGTACAGAGCTTCAGCATGTTCTGGGCCAGTATCACCAGCATAGGGAACAGTTAAAGACGCAACTCGAAGAACAGGTAAAGCAGCAGTATGACCAGCTGCTTGCTCAGCAGCGAAGCGGAATGCCTAGCGAGGGGGGCAGCCCGGAAATGGCACTTCAGGCCCAGGTAAAAGAGGAGTGGACACGGCTTGAAAATGATCTTGCAGAACAATATAATCAGGCCATTGCACAGCATAAAATAGCGCTGAAAGATCGGCTGCTTGGCTAGTCGTATTCATGAAATTCAAACGTGAAAGGTGAGAATGTCCTTTCCCATTGATAAGGTTATAGCATTACTTAAGGAAGAGGTCGCCGATTATCAGGTGCCTGTTGTGGACCTGATTGCCGCCCAGACAAAGGATCCTTTCAAGGTCCTGGTGGCCACTATTCTTTCTGCCCGGACCAAGGACGAAGTGACAGCTGCCGCCTCCAGAAGGCTTTTTAAACGGGCGG
>JALXCX010000268.1 GCA_026990725.1 Desulfobulbaceae bacterium | reverse complement strand
AACTAACACGAAAGATGCCTTGTCATTCCCGGGTCTACCCACCTCGTCATTCCCGTAGTCTTTTTGTCGGGAATCAATTATTCCGTCATTTCCGTGGTTTTTTTGTCGGAAATCCAATGCGCATCTTGAAGCCATGCATCTACCTGGATCCCCGCCCCCGACTAAAGATCTCGAGGATGACAGACAACACTCGGGGATGACATACTATTTCGTTAATCCCGCAGTCTTCCTCCCTCGTCATTCCCACAGTCTCTTGAGCGGGAATCAGGTAATTCGTCATTCTCGTGGTCTGTTGGGCGGGAATCCATTATTCCGTCATTCCCGCGATCTGTTGGGCAGGAATCCAGTGGTTCGTCATTCCCGTGGTCTGTTGGACGGGAGGTAGACGAGCCCGAAGTCTTCACTACATTCCGCTTATCTGCGAGACTTCTACCCAGCCTTCACCTTTATACTGTTCTTAATGAAACAAACATTAACGCCCCGAAAGAGCGTTTATCTTGCTTTTTGATCTTTTCCGCTCTATTTTTCCAGTACGGAGGAAATATCGCCCCCTGACAGTAAGACAAAATCAAAACACAAACCGGGAACACGGAAAATCTTCAATTACATAACAATAACGGGTCTTTGTCATAGTTGCGGAACGAGTCGCCACGATGAAATTCAGTAGAAGAAATTTTCTTTCCGCCAAAACCCTTCTCATTATTGAACAAAAGGATTTTGGCGGAAAGAAAATTATAAGCGCTTTTTAATCCTCCTAATACCGATAAATAGGGTGCTGGCCTAACGACAACTAACTTGTTGAAAACTTGATATAATTTACAGTCATGATAGATATAGCTTCCGCAACTATGACAAAGATCCACAATAACAACGATTTTCAATGGTCAAGCAAAATCCACAATTGCAAAACCCGGCAATATTAGCAATCCATCAATCATACGATACTATTTCCATTCCTTACCTTTTTTCCCTGCTCCTTCTTGCCGGTCTTCTCTGTCTTTTTCCGGCCTGCAATCTCAACAGGTCGAAGATCAGCATCGTAAGTGTAAATCTTTCTCACAGGATCCTTCCGCTTGACACTATAGAAACCAGACTAAACCTCATAGTCGGATTTACGATTTCCCCAGACATACCAAAACAACCAAAAAATATCCGGGTATCAGGCGTACTCTCCCATCATAACACACCTGTTGCCACGGTATCTATTCCAAAGCTCGACTTTTATGGCGGCGACCTTAACTTTTACCTCCCGTTTACTCTTTCACCGGGGGATTACGGTCTTCAAATAATTCTTTCTGACCGGGCCTCAGCAAACGCCTTGATTGCTCAACATTTTATCATTAAAAATATTGAGACAATTTCCTGCAGAGAAACCCCAAAAAAAAAGAACTGGATGCAACCGAAATCAATTGCTCTTGATAACCCACCAGATGAAAAACTCAGCGCTCTTCCAACGCAGGTGGATCAACAACGAGGTTTTATCCTGTGGCATCGAAATCCTTTCAGGTATGTTTATCCAAATTCAGCGCCCAATCAATCCGATATCATCCAAAAAATCTCTGTCCGCCTTGCCCGAAACGAATATGAACCAGCAACATTTTCTCTCTATGCGCTGAAAAATGCAGAAACAGTGGCAATTTCTCTTTCGAAATTACAAGATAAAGCAGGCAATACCCTTGCCCCTCCAGACATTTACACGGTAAAGACCGTTCCACGCATAAAAAACAGGAAGACCTCAAAAAAAACGTATGAACAACGTCCCCGCCTGATACAAAAAAATCATACTTCCCGGGTACCGGCAGGAAAATCGCAACGATTCTGGCTGACATTCCATGCGAAGGAGAATACTGAACCCGGAACATATTCAGGCCACGTTTTCATCAAAACCGGTTCCAGCCAAACGGCAGTCCCCCTGCAAGTGAAAGTTCTTCCTTTCACTCTTCAGGAAAGGCCGGACAAAGAATATGGCTTCATGATGACCTATGTTTTTCAGGAGATGACCGCCAGGGACCTGTCAAAAAAGGAACGACTCAAGATTTACGAAAACGGCTTGCGCTATTACCGATCATTTAAAGAACACGGCCTTACCACCGTATGCCCTCATTCCTCTTTTACCTTCCAAAGATTACCGGACGGCAACCCCGACCTTCGAGACCTCCTGGCCGCCCTGAAAGCCTTTAATGAGGTCGGCTTTACCGGCCCTTTTATTTATTATTGCGGCCATCTTGTCCATAATGCAAAACCCGGCTGGTCAGGCTCAACATTGAGCTTTGACTCCAAACATCATCCCACACTCATGAAAGAAATAGTTACCTATGCGAAAAACCATTTCCCGGAAATGCGGCACACGGATTTTTACTGGATGCCGGGAGATGAAGTCCAGGATGATGGGGGTGGTCCGGACCGAATGAAAATCACGGGAAAACTCTTGCAGGCCATACAAGAAACAGGAGAGAAAACCGCCCTCACCGTCTGGCAAAAAACTCCCTGGGAAACGAACATTCAACTTGGCGGACCAAGACCGACAACCGGGGAACACTGGCAATATCCCAATGAGTTGACAACAGTCCCTGATATTGTTGATGATGCGATCAGTCTTCGCAGAGCGTTTGGGATTTCTCATGTTAAAAGTAACTATATCGGTATCCTTCCCTGGACCTTCCAGACATCGGAAAACGCAGCCGGTGACCCATATTCCGACCTCGACAACAACGGTCGAGCCGAAGTTATGATCGCCTACCCCGGAATTGATGGACCGATAACGACACCGGAATATGAGGCGGTGCGAGAAGGCATTGATGACGGCAGGTATGCCTACCTTCTGGAAACAGAGATTAAACAGGCACTGCAGTCTGCAAGTAAAATACAAAGGAATCTTGGCCGACGGGCCGAGGTGGAATTTACCAAAATTTCAGATCACGCTGAGAATGCAACTATTGAAACCATGGACGCAAACCGCCGGACTATGACCTATTGGATACTCCATCTCACTTCTCCTCACGGTTTTAACGAGGACGCTGCTCATGAAAACTAAAAAAGTGCAAGCGCTCTCTCAGGCGCCATTCTTTAATTTCTTATCAGTATATCGTTCTCTTCTTCTACCATGCCTGCTCGCCCTTACATGTTCCGCCTGCGTGTCAACAATGGAAGCTGCACACAGAGAAGCATTATTTAAAAACAGTAATGCCCTTATAATCGACCATACCTGCACTGATATTTCCAAAATACCGGACTACTGGCTCAACAAGGCAAAAGAGCTGACCATTTATTACGCCCATACCTCCCACGGCAGCCAGATAATCAGTGGAGCCGAATTTCTTGCTCAACAAGACCCTCGATTTGCATTTGCTGTTGTGCGCACAAATGCAGAGAACCCTGAGTTACCCGCTTCAGACGGTGCGATTTGCATGAACAGCACTTTCGGCAATTCGGATTCCTTCTGAAAATCATATTTCAAACCCGGAGGTTATACCAGAAAAGCAGCAGATACAGGATTGTTCAATTTTGCCATGTATTCCTGGTGCGGGGAACAATCATCCAACTCGCTGCAAGAGGTAAAAAAATATTTATCAGCCCTGGATGGCTACGAAAAAGAATACCCGCACATGCACTTTATCTATATGACGGGACACACAGACGGAACAAACAGAACATTGCACTTAAATAATGAGCTGATACGGGAATATTGTGCCAAACACAATAAAGTACTCTTTGATTTTGCCGATATAGAAAGTTGGTCACCAAGTGGAGAATATTATACCAATGCGGATGACGATTGCGACTGGTGTGTTACCTGGTGCAGGCACAACCCCCATGCGTGTACTCCCCTGCCTTTGGAATGCGCCCACTCACCAGATCAGGGAGGCGAACCGGAAAGAAAATTCAATTGCGTTCTTAAAGGCAGGGCCTTCTGGTGGATGATGGCAAGACTGGCTGGATGGACCTCCGAGTAAGAGATAAACGCTCATGCCCGGTCGGTAGGCCGGCACAACAATGACACCGCTACGCTGTTATGAAAAAAAGAGATTCCAGAAGCTTTTATTTACCCGTAGAACGGACATGCATCCTCATGTAACAACCAAAGATTAAGTGTTACACCGCAGGTCGCTGTAACAAGACTGGCCTTGCAGCACCACGCAACATGCGTGGTGCTGCGAGATTTTCCCGGTACTCTACGCCGTTTTCAGGTAAAACTGACGCAAATTAGCTACAACTTTTATTGAGAAAATGACAAAATATTCCTCCCCAGAGAGGGCGTTTTCCCGGCCCAGTACAAAGGGCAAGAAATGAATCGCAAAGTAAAGACAAAGATAATGGAGCTGTAAAAAGTCTTTGCCTCGTCATCCCCAAAGGAGATGATCCATAATGTACTGAAACAACGAAACTCTTGTCTCCCGGAAATGACAAAAAAATAAAACATATCAGTTTTGTGAGACTATGAAAAATACGCAACACCAGCAAACATCTTATAGAAACAGATTCATTCCCCGCTATTGAAAATCCTGAAAGCTTGTTTGCAATATTCCGTTAATTCAACAAGATATAACATAACACCATAGAGCTGAAACTAATCTGCCTTTCCAGACATCTTTACGGATTACAACTCGTCGCTTTTGGGCGACACGGCAAAAACTCTCGAAGCAAATATTGTGGACAGATGAGGTAACCTCTTAATTATATTGAAATATGCAGCAAGGCAAGAATTGCCTGTCTTTTATTACAATATTGGAATTCGCATTGCAAGTTTCATACGCCATGACCAACATGCTGGGTGTCTGTACAAAAAAAATCTTCAATGCGATATATTTTTCCAGTATAAATTACAAAAATTTCTTTGCAAAAAGAAAATTATTTTACGCTGTTATAACCTATCAACAGAATTGATATATAAAAACCACCGAGTAGTGCTAAAATTGGCATAGCAATTGGTTACCTTTCTTCAGCAAAATTACACCAATAACCCGTCTCACCGATACGGAGGAGCTTAATGAGCATTAAATCGAGCATATTATGCTTAGGCTTTCTTGCGGCGTTACCATGCGTTGCGCAGGGAGCCACCAAAAACGTCACCATTGACTGGACACAATCGGGCGAGGCCGATATCCAGGGATACAGGATGTATTATTCTTACAACAGCGGCATGTCAAACAAGACGCTTGCCTGCGAGACCAGCAATACAAACATTACTTCACTGACCTGTAACGATGTCAACCTGGAGCAATCACCTGTTTACTTCACCATTGCCGCCGTTACCCCGGAAGGAGAAAAAAGTTCTGCTGTCGTCTCCAAAACATTTTCAGAAACAGACCCTCCACCCCCGGCAACCATATCGCCCGTTCGAGATTTTAAATTAACGATTCCCGGGTCGAACCAGACTGCCTATGCAATCAATTTTCAACCTGCCGGCTCCCCGGTCCCGGAAGGGTTTACTGCGGACAGTGGGGAGTCTTTTGATGCGGACAGAGGATACGGCTGGATTGTATCTCCAGGCACGGTAGGGCCTCGTGACAGGGACAACTCAGCTTCCCCGCACCAATCCTATGATACGCTGATGTTGGTCGACACAAACGCGAAGTGGGAAATCAGCCTTGCAAATGGAACATATTCAGTAACAATTTGTGTAGGTGATCCATGG
>JALXCX010000267.1 GCA_026990725.1 Desulfobulbaceae bacterium | reverse complement strand
GCTGCGCTTGTTATTTTCTATGCTCCTTGAACTCGAACAAAATAGCTAATTATTCAAGGCACCCTAAAGATTATTAAAATCTGAGCCATCTTACACCGTAAGGCTTCTGCCTTAAACCATTATTTATTTTCAGCCATCTGTTCCAGAATCCGGTAATTACGATTCACCATCTGCTGGGGATCAACCAGCAATCCGGCCTGAATCATGGCATTATCAAAAATCTGCTCAACAACGTCCCGGGCAAAAGTCTCGTTTTTTACCCGTAAATCAGCCAGTTTTTTAATCAGCGGACTGGCCGGATTAATCTCCATATCCTTTTTGCCACCCATGGCCAGCTGCTCTTCAGGGGCCCCCTGGGCCATCATGATCCGCTCCATGGACGAGGTCATCATGCCATCCACATTGACTATCATGGCCGGACTGTCAACAAGCCGGCTGGAGGGCTTGACGTCCTTCACCTTATCGGCAAGAATCCCTTTCATCCATTTACACAAAGAATCCTGAATTTCCGAAGCCAGTGCGTCTTTGGTTGTTTCCTCTCCGGCATCATCAGATGCCGCATTTTCAGGCAGAGTCAGATCAGAGCTATCTGCGGAAACAAGTTTTTTGCCCTCGTATTCTCCCAGATGCGAGAGAACAAAATCATCGATAGGTTCCAGCGTGTACAAAATTTCGACACCCTTTTTTTTAAACATTTCAACATAAGGGCCGTTTTCAATGGCTGCACGGCTGGAGCCATTGATATAGTAAATCTTATCCTGCCCTTCCTTCATTCGTTCCACATATTCATCAAGGGCAATCATGGTCTCGGGGTCTGCAGCCGAGGACTCAAACCGGAGTAATCCGGCAAGTTCTTTTTGAAACTCAAAATCAGAGGTCACCCCTTCTTTTAAGAAAATGCCAAAAGTCTTCCAGAATTTCTGATATTTTTCCGCATCCTTTTTGGCCTCTTCACGAAGATATTTAAGAAAACGCTTGGTGATAACACGGCGCAGCTTCATCACCAGGGCATTATCTTGTAGGGATTGTCTGGAGATATTAAGCGGCAGATCTTCTGAATCAACCACTCCTTTGATAAACCGAAGCCATTCCGGCAAAATATTTTCACTGTGCTGATCAATAAGAACCTTGCGGCAATAAAGATTCACCCCGGGCTGCAGGCGGCCCATTCCCATGGTTTCAAAATTTTCCTGGGGAACAAAGAGCAGCGCATTGATGGCCAGGGGAGCATCAACTGAAAAATGAAGCCGATAGGTCGGTTCGTCAATGGCATTACCGATAAACTTGTAAAACTCTGTGTATTCCTCATCGGTAATTTCATTTTTTGAGCGCGTCCAGATGGCCTCAACCGTGTTGACTTTTTTCCCGTCCACCTTGACCGGAAACGGAATAAACGTCGAGTACTGCTTGATGATCCGTTCCAGAGTGAACTTCTGGCCATATTCGTGGGCATCATCTTTTAACTCAAGAATAATTCTGGTGCCACGATGCAGTCCTTCGCAAGGGCTGATGGTGTAGGTTCCACCGCCATCAGAATGCCATTCATGCCCTTCACTCCCGTCCCAGGATCGGGTCTGAACGGTGACCTTGTCTGCAGCCATGAATGCCGAATAAAAACCAACACCGAACTGTCCAATCAGATTCACATCCTTTTTCGCAGCCTCAGCAAGTTCTTCCAGATAATTTCCGGAACCGGAATGGGCAATTGTTCCAAGATTTGTTTCCAATTCCTCTGCTGTCATACCGATGCCGGTATCGGCAATAGTCAGCGTATGTTTTTTATCATCACAGTCAATATTTATTTCAAGGGGTACATGGGCATCAAACTCCGGCTGTTCGGTCAGAGAAAGATGACGAAATTTCTCCAGGGCATCAGCTGCGTTGGAGACCAGCTCGCGCACAAAAATATCACGTTCTGTGTAGAGCGAGTTGATAACGATATCGAGTACTTTTCTGGTTTCTGCCTGAAACTGTCTGGTTTCAACCTTTGAACTCATGGCCGTGTTCCTCTTTTTTATGGTTTGGAGTTATTATATTGGTTATATGTATACTGTTCGCGCAACATGGTAAGCATGATTGCGCCTGTGTCAAGACTGTGAACAGGCTGGATATTTTATATGAAAGTGGAGTTCAAAAGTCCAGCTATTGCATCACTTTCATTGTTCGTTATGGCTGTGAACCAAGATTTGCCCCAGCCATGCTGGTTACTCAACTTTTGCCTGCATAATAAAACAACAGCCATGCGTTTAAACGGGATATGTTATGACAAAACCATCAACTGAAGTCCTGATAATCGGGGCAGGACTATCCGGTCTTGCAGTGGCTACTTTTCTCAAACACAAGCAACCCGATATCTCTTTATTAGTCCTTGAACAAAACGATCATCCCGGGGGCGCAATCCACTCGCACCTCGAAGAGGGGTATCTTGCCGAGGGCGGTGCCCATGGTTTTCTCGATAACTGCCTGGAGAGCCGGGTACTTGTTCATGAAGCAGGACTTGCCGACGAGGTGGAAAAAGCGCCTCTGTCTGATTTTGCCCGCTACATCTGCCTGAACGGAAAACTTCAATGTATTCCCCAGCAGCCGGGAAAAATCCTGAGAGCACCTCTCATACCAATGTCTGCAAAACTGCGGGTCCTGGCTGATCTCTTTAAAAAACCACTCCCGGACGAGCCCTCCATTGCCCAGTGGGTAGAGCACCGTTTTGGTAAGACCCTGCTGCCCTTTGCCGATGCCGTTTTCACCGGCACCTATGCCGGAGACATCAAACGACTGAAAATCGAGGCGGTAATGCCCGGCCTGTGTGCGCTGGAAAAACAGCATGGTTCGGTATTAAAAGGGCTGTTGAAAAAAAGACGCCTGGCCGGAAAGAACAAAAAAACCGGCCTGCCGGCCATGACCAGCTTTAACGCCGGCATGGAGCGTCTGCCCCAGGCCATGGCCTCTGGCCTTGCCTTAAACCGGGAAATAATGTACCGAACAGCGGCACGATCCATTGAGCAGACAGAACACGGCTGGCTGGTTCGAACCGGACAGCTTGAACTGAACTGCCATCATCTGGTTCTTGCCCTGCCCGTGAACAGCTGCCTGCCAATGCTGGGAGAACAGGAAGCTTTTGCCGCCCCCCCACCGCCTCTGCCCTCAATACCCGAGGCCCATATTGCCACGGTGGCGCTAGGATTTACCCAGTCAGCTGAAATCCCCCACGGTTTTGGCTATCTGGCCCCGGAAAGTGAACAGCGCTTTACCCTTGGTGCGCTCTTTTCTTCACAGATGTTCCCCGGACGGGCCCCATCCGGCCACGTCCTGCTTGAAGCACTTGTCGGAGGCCGACGTCACCCGGAACGCCTGGAGCTCAGTGATGAAGAGCTGATAAATAAGGTTTACCAGGATCTTAAAAACCTTATTCACCTGCCGGAAGCTCCTGTTTTCAGCCGTGTGCTGAGGCCTGAGGCCGGTATCCCCCAGCTTGAAGCGGGATACACATCATTGCTCAACTGGCGGAAAACACTTCATGAAAACAACCAGAACCTGCACCTCTGCGGCTTCGGCTGGCAGGGAATAGGTATCAATGATATGCACAAAGAAGCGTGGAAAATGGCCAAACGTATCCTTATCGGCCTGCAAAACGAAGAAAACGAAGAGGTGGAAAACGTCTATTTTTAATACCGACCCCTTCATCTCCTTTAAAACAAAAGGCCGGGGGAGCAATTGCTCCCCCGGCCTTTTGTTTTAAAGATTCCCGGGCCACACTTACTGTTTGATTACTGTTTGAGTTTTTTAAAGAGTATCTCCATCTGCTCACGGGTCGTGGTCTTACGTGACATGTCACGGGTAATAACTTTGATTGCGTGTAACACAGTGGAGTGATCACGATTATAGTAATTGCCAATATCAGCAAGAGATTCCCGCGTATATTTTCTGGTCAGAAACATGGCCACCTGCCGGGGAAAGGTCACCGATCTCTTCCGCGAGCGGGATCGCAGTTCTTCCACGGAAACATTGAACTGACAGCCGACAAAGTCACGGATAGTTACACCTGTCAAAGCATCCTGCGCGCCAACCAGACCATGCATAACTTCACGGACAAGATCGAGATCAGGTTCTGTGCCAAGCAGACAGGATTTTGCCTTAATACCAATTAAAGCGCTTTCTGTACGCCGAATATCCCCATGCAGGTGACCAGCCAGATAATCGACCAATTCCCCGGACAGAACAAGATTGTTCTGCTTCGCTTTGTGACGAATAATTGAGACCCGTGTTGCATACTCCGGCGCCTCAATACCGGTTACCAGACCAGAGGTCATCCGGGAACGAAAATCTTCGTCGAGTCCTTTAAGATTTCGGGGAGGAACCGCGGATGTCAGCACAACACGCTTCCCTGATTTGATCAGATAATCAAGAACATTATTCAGTTCTTCCTGGGTCTTGGCCTTACCCGTCAGGGTATGAACATCCTCGACAAGCAACAGATCACAGCCATTAATAAATTTACCAGAAAACTGCTCCATGGTCTTGTTGCGAATGCCCTTTACCATCTCAGCTGAAAACTGTTGGGCTGTAAGGTATTGCATACGTGTTGCCGGAGAGGATTCCATCACGTGATGGACCACCCCTTGAGTCAAATGACTTTTACCAAGCCCTGTCTCCGAGTTTATAAACAGGCAATTGCCATACGTTAAATTATTTGAGGCAATGGCATCACAGGCAGAACGGGCCAGCATATTCGATTCACCAACCATAAACTGCTCAAAGGTATAGGCCGGATGTAGAGAACGGATATGAGACCTGCCGGTGCTCACACCCGGAAGGCGCAACTGGCCGGATGCGTCATGCTCGATCTGGCGTGTTGCGTTTTCATCAACAGTTAACCTGACAGCGACAGGATTATCGCTGATCTTACCAATACTCGACTCGATCAACCCAAGATACCGCTCTTGGACCCAGTTGATAAAAAAACGATCCGGACAGGTTAATTCCAGTTCAGATTCATCTTCTTTCACACAGGTAATTGGTTGAATCCACAGGCCAAATTCGCTGGCCGGAAGTTGATCGCACAGGGACTGCTTGATGGTTTTCCACAACATTGATGTTTTTTCTCACGTAGACAGAAGGATAAAATAAACGCTCATGATTGGCACAGACAATCTTAATGATGAGGTAATATTTACCTGAAAAGGGGTGGTCTCGTCAAAAACGATTACGCCTGATTTTGCTATGAACATCAATTTCGCAAGGTCAAATACCGCTCCCTGCAGGGAACAGGCTTTACAGGTAATGGGTTTTGGAAAGTGCCAGAAAACCGTACATCTTCAGATAGATGCCATTTAAACACCAAACTACAAAGACATATGCGAAACAAGAACACACTACCAACAGATTATTAACAATCAAAAACTTGCAATTACTCGACAAAGCTTCTTCTATATCAAAAATACGCTAATTATCTCTTACAGACCTTCACGCCTTATCAAGCCCCAGCAACTCGGGCATCAGGAGAAGCAGGCCGCCAAAAAAAAATTCCCCTGTCGTTTGCCCCATACCGGGAAGTGCTACTGAGTGACACCTTGCTCGCAACCCTCCACTACAACACCCTGGCCACGGTAAAGGCCTCGACCCGCTCCGCTCCCGCCCTGACCAGAACCCTTGC
>JALXCX010000266.1 GCA_026990725.1 Desulfobulbaceae bacterium | reverse complement strand
GACGACGAGGACGGGTTGGGCGGGTCTCTTCGACCTTAATCTCCACCCGGCCAACAATTTTAGCCAACCCCTTTGCCCGTTTAGGTGCTTCCGGCACCGGTGTAACTACTTTTTTGTCTTTCTCGGGCGACTCAGGCACGTCATTATCAGTCTCTTCTGCTGCAGACGCCTCCGGCGTACCTGCTGATTCAGCCACTTCGGCAGCCATATCTTCGCCAGGTTCCTGCCCTGCAGTTGTACCCGGGGTCTCCGATTCTTCTGAGACAGGAGTATCTTCATCAACCTGTTCAGTCTCCGGAGCCTCAGAGAGCTCTGGTACTGTATCAGCAGTCGTGCTTTCGGCAGATTCCGTCTCTGCGGTCTCTGCCAGTTCGGCTTCTTCTGCCTGCCGGGCGATCTCTTCTTTTTGCGCCTTGGAACGACGCCTGACAACAGTCGTTACCTTTTTGCGGACAACTGTTGTTTTTTTCTTCACACCAATCGGTTTTTCAGTGACATCGGCGGTGGCCTTGCCCAGCACCTTGCGACGAATATCAGCTGCCATATCGTCATCAACCGTAGAGCTATGGCTTGTAATCGGATAGCCCATTGCTATCAGTTTTTTTGCCAGCTCTTTGCTTTTGAGACCGGCTTCTTTGGCCAGTTCATAAATGCGGACCCTGCTCATCAATTACTCCCGTCCTCGTCGTTACCTATCAAGCCTGAAAACGAAAAACTCGCTTCAGCATTTTTTTACTCTTTTCAAACCGATTGCGGCAAGCCACATTTGCACAACAATATGCTCCCCGCCCTACCATTCTTTTCCCAGTATCTTCATGCAATAGCCCTTTACGCAGAACAAATCGAGTTAATTCCACCTTCGGAGCCTTCCGGCCGCACCCTCTGCAGGTACGCATGGGGACATGCCCCGTTTTCATCAGGAATCTTCCGGGTCAGCAGCAAGGCTGTTGCCCGGAGCTGTCTCAGAATCATCGTGTTGCTCTGCATCGACAACAGCATTCCCGTCAGCCTCCACAGTCTCACTTTCTTCTGATGGAGCAACCTCAGGATTGTTCTCTGGAGTTTCCGGAACTTCCACCTCGGGAGCCTCGGCACTCTCAGCAAATAAATCCTCTGCCGCATCTTCAGGCGGAACAATCTCGGCGGCCTGCAGTTTCATGGCTGCGGCCTGATCCTCATCAACACCGGAAAGCTCCATAATTTTTCCAAGATCAGCTTCTGCAAGCTTCACAGAAGAATAAATACCAGCTCCCATAAATTTATCGGCAAGCGGCTCGGACATCCCGGTAACGGCCAGCAGACTCTTATAGCCCGGATTGCCAAGATTTTCATAACGCTGCTCGCTCTTGACGTCAATACGCCAACTGAGCAAACGGGAAGCCAGACGAACATTCTGTCCCTGCCGACCAATGGCCAGTGACAACTGATCATCAGGAACCACAACAAGCAAAGAATGTTGATCTTCGTCAACAATAACCATGGTAACATCCGCAGGAGCCAGTGCATTATACACGTATTTAGCCGGATCCGGGCTCCAAGGAACGATATCAATGCGCTCTCCCTGCAACTCCTGGACGACATTCTGCACCCGTGATCCCTTCATACCTACGCAGGCACCAACCGGATCAACATCAGACTCAATGGAAGAAACAGCAATTTTTGCCCGAAACCCCGGTTCACGGGCTGCCCCCATAATCTTGACCACCCCTTCCGCAATTTCAGGCACTTCCATTTCAAAAAGCTTAACCAGAAATTCGTTGCAGGTTCTACTCAATATCAGCTGGGAATCACGGGCATCCTGTTTAACCTCAAGCAAATAGGCCCGAATACGGTCTCCCTGTTTGAAGGATCGTTTAGGAATCTGGCCATCTCTGGGTAAAGCCGCATCGGTTCGGCCCAGATTAATTATCATATTGCCCCGTTCAAAGCGCTGGACGATACCATTGACGACAGAACCTTCGCGATCACGATACATCTCGTAAACGACCTCGCGTTCCGCGTCCCGCATGCGATGGATAATCACCTGCTTGGCAGACTGAGCGGCAATACGGCCAAGATCGGCAATATTCTCCATTTTCTCACCCAGGTCATCCTCAAGCTCTACTTCAGGATCAAGCAGCCTGGCCTCTTCAATGGATATTTCCTCGTCCTCGTCCCAGACTTCTTCCACCACTGTCCGATACTGAAACACCTCAATCTCGCCCAGTTCTTCATTGAACTGCACTTCTATATCCCGCCGGCCGCCATATTTTTTCCTGACTGCAGACCGTACGGCTTCCTCAATGGCATCTACCAGCAGGGTGCGATCAATTCCCTTGTCCCGACATATCTGATCGAGTATCCGCTTTAAATTCTCTCCACCTGCCATTATCCTTCTCCAGATTTAACCGTTACCGCCGATACACTGCGGCCTTTTTTCTGCTTTTTAAAGGATCAATCGTGCCCTCGCAATGGCACCAAGATCAATTTCCATCTGTTGCCCATCAACATCCAGCAACAGTATATTTTCTTTCAATCCGCCCAGGATACCAATAAACACACGTTGTCCGTCAAGGCTATCCCGTAATTTTATCCGCGCTTTACGACCGGCAAAACGTACATAATCCTCTTGCCGCTTCAGGGGCCGCTCCACTCCCGGTGATGATACTTCCAGCGTGTAGGCGTGTTCTACAATATCCTCAACTTCAAGATAAGCACTTACCTGCCGGCTTAACGCCGCACAGTCATCAACAGTTACCCCGCCCTCACGATCTATGAACAGACGAAGAATCCAACCACCGCCCTCGCGCCTGAACTGCACCTCAACAAGCTCCAGGTTCATCTCCTGAATAACAGGCTGTACAAAGGCTTCTACTTCTGCAACAACACGGTCTTCGCTCACAAATATCAACCCTCTCCTGCTTCCCGGTTCTCCGGGAAAAAGGCAATAAAAAAAGCGGGCAAAGCCCACTTTCGCGAACATCGGAGCAACTGCCGATGTATGGCTGCAACCGATCTCTTCTGACTTCAGATGAAACCGGCGAGTTAACCGGAAGGTCAGTGGAGCGGGCAACGGGGTTCGAACCCGCGACCCCAAGCTTGGGAAGCTTGTGCTCTGCCAACTGAGCTACACCCGCTCGTTAACTCATTAAGGAAGAATTATATATCCAACATGATGGCATTTGTCAAGAAACAACAGAGAAAATGCGGGGAGATAGTCAAAGAGGCAGCCGGAAGGGTACAGCTGCGGAGGAAGATCAGTCTGCACAAAGAGCCGACAGATCGCTCAGGATGAAGTAAGCGTGACAGGTATCAGCCTGCTCTGTTACAGATTTCCTCAATTTCCTGCTGAATATCGTTTACCAGGGCCAGGGGCTCAGCCGCATCTCTTATGGGACGGCCAATAACCAGATAGTCTGCGCCATCCTCAACAGCCCGGGCCGGAGTTGCTATACGTTGCTGATCCCCTGCAGCGGAATCAGCAGGTCGTATCCCGGGAGTGACCATATCAAACTTTGCACCAAATGAAGCCCGCAGCATAGCGGCCTCCCGGGCAGAGCAGACAACACCATGGCAGCCGAGTTCCAGCACTCTGCCGGTACGTTCCCGCACCAGTTCTTCAACGGTGCCCTGATAATTCAGCTCCTGCAGTTCATCACTCCCCATACTGGTCAGCACGGTAATAGCCAGAATCTTCACATCCGCATCTGCGGCCAGAGCCGCCTCGACAACCGGCCCGTACCCGTGAACAGTGGCAAAGGTGACTCCACGGCCGGCAAATTGTTCGACAGCCAACCGGACAGTTGCCGGAATATCATAGAGTTTAAGGTCAAGCATGACCTTGTTGCCCCGGGAGGCAATATACTCTATAACAGGCCAGCCCCCGGCCAGAAAAAGCTGTAATCCCACCTTGAAAAAACCAATGGTACAATCAAGACGTTCCACCAGAAGCTGCGCAGAGGCCGCATCTGGCACATCCAGGGCAAATATAATGCGCTCATTTAACGGGATACTTTTCATAATCTGTTGCCCGTTAAACAGAAATCAGCTCTTCCTCTAGCATGTTATCGACAAAATCCATAACAAATCTCCGCTGGCCAGGTGTTGCCCAGGCAATACAGGAACAGTGCATGTTATGGGAGCTGCGGACTAAAAACTCAAACCTGATAGAGGTGTCGTCCAAAACAACCGAAAGATAAAAGGGCCCGCAATCGGGATGCTCCTGCTGGGGGGTGGCAAGCAGATCCGGAGGCACCTCAAGCCAGAAAACTCCGCCAATGGGACCGGGTTTAAGAGTTCGCTTGAGATAGCTGTCCAGATTGTCACGTTCAAGAAAGGATAACTCGTCTATATAGTATTGGCGCATAATTTTTTTGTTTTTATAATAGTTTATTCTCAGACCAACCTTCTACAAATAACTTCACACCGGCAAGCCCTGACAGCAGAGATCACTCAGCTTGCTTTCTATCAAAAAATGACTACAGACACAACGTCAACTTTATTTTTTTGGCCGCAAACCTGCATTCTCTCACAGAGAAAAGTCGTCTTATATATCAAGACCCGTAAAGTCTTCGTTAAGCACCTCACAGCCTGTTTCTCTAACCACAACCATGTTCTCCAGACGGATCCCCCCCCACTCAGGCAGATAAATTCCCGGCTCAACAGTGACCACCATACCCGTGCGTAACTTTTTTCTAACCCGTGGACTTACGCCAGGTGCCTCATGCACTGCCAGACCGACCCCATGCCCCAGTCCATGACCAAAAAAACGGCCATACCCGGCATTTTCAATTATTGATCGGGCTGCACGATCCACATCACAACAGCGCACTCCCGCCCGGATGGCCTCGACACCGGCCAGTTGCGCCTTCCGGACCACCCGTACCCGTTCAAGATAGGTGTCCCCCGGCTTACCTGCGATAAATGTTCGGGTCATATCCGAACAATACCCCTTCAGGACGAGCCCCATATCAACCAGAACAATGTCGCCACTGGCAAGAATCCGGTCCGTGGGAACCGCATGTGGTCTTGCGGCATTGGTGCCAAAAGCCACAATGGTTTCGAAACTGGCCCCTTCCGCGCCGAGTTCCCGCATGGTCAGCTCCAGGGCCAGCGCAATTTCGATCTCGGTCATTCCCGGTTCTATAGTTGAATACACCAGCTGGAAAACTCGCTCATTCAGGAGAACCGACTGCTTGATCAGGCCGATTTCCTCCTCGCTCTTGACCGCACGCATCCGTTCAATTATACCGGTTGTCGGCACCAGCTCAACAACCACCTTCGCAAGTATCCCGGTCAATTTTTCTACCGAGGCGTGGAGAAAATAATGACTTTCAAAGGCAAGACGATGGATTCCCAAATCGGGAAGAAGTTGTTTGAGTAGGGGAAAGAGACCTTTGCGGTACAATTTTATGGTAAAGCCGGATGTCTCGTCATCAGCCTGAAGCTTGAAACGGGAATCGGTCAACAGGTACGGATCTCCGCTTGCGGGAATCAGCAACACACCGGAGCTCTCCCCGATGCCATGATCACCGGCACTATAGCCGCTCAGATATCTCCGGTTGCCCGGTTCGGTAACGAGTAAGGCATCAATCTTCCGACGCCGAAGTGAAGCCCGCAGCCTGCGTAAACGCTCAAGAATCATAGCACCCCGCCAAAAAAGAAAAAGGTTCTACCCT
>JALXCX010000265.1 GCA_026990725.1 Desulfobulbaceae bacterium | reverse complement strand
GGCTCTTTTCTTTTACCTGCTGCCAGCTCTAAAAAAAAATGCGTCCAGCAAAACGTATATTCTCACCGCCCTGACATCCAGGGGGGCAAACCTGCGGTTGCTGCTTGTCTTTTTTCTGGCACTTATTCTGTCTTCAATTTTTTTGAGTCATTCCCGGGGAGGCGTACTTAGTGTTTGCCTGGCTGTCTTTCTTTTTTATGTTTTTTCAGTCTCTCATAAAAGCTTGCCTAAACAACGTTTCCCCTTTTTTTTGATCATCTCGTTGATAGGTATAGCGTTACTTTTTAACTGGAATTCAATCCTGCGAAAGTTTTCCTCAACCATTTCCCTGCACAATGGGATTGGTATTCAAGACGGTCGTCTTCATGTGTGGCAGGACAGCCTGCAAATAATTTACGATTTTCCCCTGACAGGGGCCGGATTTGGAACATTTCACGATCTGTTTCCAGCCTATAAGAGTTTCTCTGATATTTATTCGTATATGCACGCCCATAATGACTATCTGGAATTACTCACAGATGGAGGCATTATCGCCTTCTGCCTGGGCGGATGGTTTATTGTTTCAATGTATTCCACCGTGTGGAATACATTGAAACACAGACAAGATCCATACGCTTTCTTACTGACAATTGGTGCATTAAGCGGCATTTCAGGGATGTTATTTTACAGTCTCACTGATTTTAATCTCCATAACGGAGCAAATGGCCTCTATTTCTTTTTCCTTTGCGGTTTGGCCGTATCAGCAGCGCATACACGGCACCATTCCCACGCCAAACCGACTCTGTTACGCCCGCAAAACTATTTGCCACAAAAAAAATCTTTTTTTTGTATAGCCTGTTTTATCCTGCTTGCTGCGGCTTCCCTGGTTATGGGCGGAGGTCTTCTTGCTGAAAAGAATTATGAACAGGCAAAAGATGTTTCTGAGCAAATGATGCGCCCTGAAAGGAAGAGAGCCAGAATGATTTCTCTACTTGAAAAGGCGCAGCATCAGGCCCCTTTTTCAGCAAAGTATGATTATGCCCTGGCCAATCTTGTCAGCGACATACCAGATAAAACAAGCGCCTTTACGTTGAGTGTTTCTGCAATGCGCAAACAACCCACGGAAAAAGCATTTTATCAATCCGCAGTCTCCTTGTTGTCTGAAATTGATCCGGTACGAGCCAAACAGTTTCCCCAAACAGGTCCTCATAAAAATACAAATGGTGAATAACCCTGGGGAGCGTTTGTTGTTACATTCTCTGTTCCTGATTACTCTGCCCGTTTAAAAAATATCATCATGAATAAATCATGAGGCTTTTGTACAAAACCACTGGTTAAGTTTTCGCAGCGGCTTAAACCACAAGGTCCAGGGGCGGGGGGACAATTTATTGACAGTCCATGCTTTTTGGTCAAACCGGTGAGCCCGCAGACGATTTAAAAAGGTCGCATTACTCACTCCCCCTACCCTCATATGAACCAAAACTCTTGGAATATAGACAAGATTTAGTTTGTGCTTAACAAAAAAACGGAGCATAAGTTCATAATCAGCAGCCGACCCAAGACCAAGATTAAATACGCCATAC
>JALXCX010000264.1 GCA_026990725.1 Desulfobulbaceae bacterium | reverse complement strand
GAAGCAGGCGTTGGCAAGGCAAAAACCGAATTATTTGAATTGCTGGTCGAAGAAAAACTCATTGACCCCACATTCATCACATCCTATCCAACCGAAGTCTCTCCGCTGGCTCGCAGAAATGAGGAAGACCCTTCGGTAACAGACCGTTTTGAGCTTTTTATTACCGGCCGGGAACTGGCCAATGCTTTTTCTGAACTGAATGATCCAACAGATCAGTATGATAGATTTGCCAGACAGATAGCAGAAAGGGGTGATGATGATGAGATCCATCCAGAGCTGGACCATGACTATGTCAGAGCGCTTGAATACGGCATGCCATCTGCTGCGGGCGAGGGCATAGGCATTGACCGGCTGGTCATGCTGCTCACTGATTCTCCGTCAATCCGGGACGTTATCCTCTTCCCCCAACTGAAGCCCGAGGTAACCGAACCTGTACAACAAAAGAAAAAGAAAAAGAAAAAGAAATAGTAATTGTTCAGCTGCACCTACAATACACCTTAACCCCGCAAATCAATGTCCTTTGAACGTTTTGTCAGCTTCCGCTATCTGCGGGCCAAACGCAAACAGAAATTTATTTCCCTGATTTCTGTTATTTCGGTACTTGGCGTGGCTGTCGGCGTTATGGCTCTTATTGTTGTGCTCTCTGTATATACAGGGTTTACAGAAGGTTTGCGTGATCAAATTATCGGCATAAATGCCCATATCCTTGTCCAGGGCTTTGACGGTACAATACAGAATTACAGCAGTCTGCAAAAAAAAGTTGAAACTGTTGACGGGGTTATTGGCGTGACTCCGTTTATTTACGGTCAGGCCCTTGTTTCCTCCGGCCCCACTTCAACAGGCATTGTTTTGCGTGGCATTGATCCTGCCACTGCCGGCAGGGTTATCAAGCTGGAAAGCCAACTGCTCAACGGTAAACTCGCTGATCTTTCCGCAACGCAATCCCTGCCTGCCATTATTCTAGGCAAGGATCTTGCCGCACAACTCAGAGTTGGTCAGGATGGCAGAATTCGCCTTATTTCGCCTAACGGCCCGCTATCTCCCATGGGCGTTCTCCCGAAAGTGCTGACCTGCCGGGTAGCCGGTATTTTTGAATCCGGCATGTTTGAATATGACTCGACAATGGGATTTATAAGTCTGGCCACAGCCCGCAATCTTAACGGGATGCGTCAAGGGGTTAACGGGCTGGAAGTACGGGTTGATGATGTGGATAACGCAGACAATGTTGCTGCTGCCATACAGCAAAAGATTGGCCGTGGTTTTTCTGTTCGAGACTGGATGAAAATCAATAAAAACCTGTTTGCGGCCCTTAAGCTCGAAAAAATAGGCATTTTCATCGCCCTTGATCTGATCATTTTAGTGGCAGCTTTAAATATTATCAGCGCGCTGGTCATGGTGGTTATGGAAAAAACCCGGGATATTGCCATTTTAAAATCCATGGGAGCCACGACCGGTTCCATAATGCGCATCTTTTTTTATCAGGGCGTTGTGATAGGACTTGCCGGGACAATCCTTGGTGTCGGTAGCGGACTAGGCCTGTGCCCCCTACTTACACCCTACAACA
>JALXCX010000263.1 GCA_026990725.1 Desulfobulbaceae bacterium | reverse complement strand
CTATGGAGCACATCTGAACAGTTACAGGCCACAGGTTAGACCAGCATTGTGCTGATCCTGAATAGTTACACAAAAACCACATAAACGCCCCTCCTACCGCTTGTTGCAGTTAGATTTACTGCTTCCTTTCCTGCAACTGATCCAAAACAACAAGTTCAGCATATAACCCTTTTTTTTCCATTAACTGGGCATGGGTTCCCTGTTCAACTATGCGCCCCCGGTCCATAACCACAACCCGGTCTGCCCGCTGAACAGTGGACAACCTGTGGGCAATAATCAGCGATGTTCTGTTTTGAAAACTTGTTTCAATAACCTTTTCCAGCAGATTCTCAGCTTCTGTATCAACAGAAGCTGTTGCTTCGTCCAGAATCAAGACAGCCGGGTCTCGACACAACACCCGGGCAAAGGCCAGCAGTTGTTTTTCTCCGGCTGACAGATCGTGCCCGCCCTCGCCTATCATGGTATCAAGCCCCTGCGGTAACCTTTGCACAAAGCTCTCCATGCCTGTTCGAGCAAGAATCTTTTGGACAAAAGCTCTATCATGCCCGGTATTTAAGGTTATATTGGAGACAACAGTATCTGGCTCTATCAAAACGTCCTGCAGGACAATACCTATTTTTTCCCGGAGAAATTCCGGCATAAACTCAGTAAGCTTATGGCCGTCCAACAAAATTTCCCCGGCATCAGGATCATAAAAACGAACAAGCAGGCTCACCAGCGTTGATTTCCCGCCTCCTGATGGCCCGACCAGGGCAATCGTTTCTCCGGGGTTAATCTGTAGATTAATATTATCAAGCACCCGGTCATCATCACTATAACCAAAACCAACCGCACGAAAAACAATTCTCCCGGTAACGACATCTGGAAAAAACGGATATTCAGGAGCATTTATACTACTTGCGGTATCGAGTAATTGAAAAATCCGTTCTGCTGAGGCCATTGCCGACTGAACTATGGAATACTTTTGTGACAACTCACGCATTGGCTGAAAAAACAGGCGCATATAGGAAAGGAAAGCCACCAGTTCTCCCAGACTCAACTGCTTTTGCATGACCTGCCCACCGCCATACCAGAGGATAACGGCCATGGCCAGAGCACCAAGAAATTCTGTCAGGGGAAGAAATATGCCAAACAATCTGATCTGCAGTAGAGTTCGATGCAGATACTCCTGATTAAGCTCTTTAAATTTGAGCAAACTGGCCCTTTGACGGCCAAAGAGCTGAAGCACAGTCACAGCTGAGACAATCTCCTGAAGAAAGGAATTCAGCACCGCGAGCTGGCTGCGGATTGCGCGGAACCTGTCTCTGGCAAACCTGGAAAATAACAGGGTCATGCCAAGAGAAAGCGGCAAAAAAATTGTCATGACCAGGGCCAGACGCAGGTTAAAGATATACAAAATGACAAGAATGCCTGAAAGCTTCAAAATATCGTTAAACAATGTCACCATGACCGAGGTGAACATTTCGTGCATATTCTGAATATCATTGGTCAACCGGGTGACCAGGCGACCAGCGGGATGAGAATGGAAGAAAGCCAGATCAAGCCCCAGCAGATGTCTGTACAGAG
>JALXCX010000262.1 GCA_026990725.1 Desulfobulbaceae bacterium | reverse complement strand
CTTCATCGGTCTCTAGAACGCCACATTTTACCGGAGGATGATGCATGAAAATGGCAGTGGGTTTTTCTGGGTTTTGAGCGAGTTGCGCATTGAGCCAGGCTTCACGTTTTGCGCATATCTCGCCGCCTGGCTCACCTGGAACCGTGCTGTCCAGGCCGATCAGGCGTACGTCATAGTCGTCGATCACAAAGTTGATAAACCCATCAACCATGGATGGGCAGGCTTTTTTGCCCATAACAGACCATAGGGTTGAACGGTCGTCATGGTTACCGGGCACAACGTAATAGGGCATTTGCAGTTTATCTAAAATTCGGGCGGCCCGGTCGACCTCTTCTTCCAGCCCGCACATTGCAATGTCACCTGTCACAATGACAACGTCCGGTATCGGATCGAGCTGGTTAATATGATCAACCGTGCTCGCCAGATTCTCAGCCATAGGCGCAATATTATATGTTTTCTTTCCGGGTCCGGCGATGTGAATATCACTTATTTGTGCGATGAGCATGCGGTACACCGATCGGTAGAGGTTAAACTGATTGCCAACAGGCGGGTGGTTTCCCGGGAGCTAATTATTGCAACTGGAAACCACCCGATGTTAAGGGTTACGCTTTAACAAGTTTGTTTGCATATTCGGTCCTGAGATCGATATACCATTTAGGCTCAGCTGGCCATGGATTCAGTTTGGACAGGGCGTCTCCCGGATATGCTTCAGTGAAATTATTGCGGTACTGCGCACCTGCATATTTGTCAGCACCTTTCACGGCCGAATTATAGCCATGCACGTCGATAGCCTTACCGGCCGGAGCTGGCTCAAAGCAGAATTTAATAAATTCATAGGCCTGCTCAATGTTTTTGGCATCTTTAGCCAGTGACAGGCCGTCGACCCAGGCCAGAGCACCTTCTTTTGGCGCCTGATAGGTGACAGGTTTTCCTTCTGTTTTGAGTGCCAGAAGCGGACCATCCCATGTTTGGCCAATGATAATTCCATCGTCCATAAACGCTTTTTTCTGGTCTTTGGCATCATAGAAGAACTGTTTTATGTTTCCCTTCCTGGCAATACACCACTTGGTGACTTTATCCCACACCAGCTTCATGTCGTCTTTGCTCTTATAAGCTTTCCACATACTGCCCGGAGGAAGTTCACCGATAGTCTCCATATACAGTCCTGCCCCCATCATCCCGGAATGGGGCCGGATTAGACCCAATCCTTTGTTCTTATCTGACCAGACATCGCCAAAACTGGGCAGGCCTTCAGGTGCCCATTTGTCAGTTCTCCATGCAAGGCCTTCGGTTCCCCAGATATGAGGCACCCAATGAGATCCCTTGCCTCCAAAGTTCCATTCTGACTCACCAAGTTTGAGCATGAATTCGTTGGCATTTTTTAGTGTCGTTATTTTGCTGTAATCCCAGGGTTGGAGTAGGCCAAGATTGGACCATAGCGGTGAACGGTTGTTTGTAGGTGAGCAGATATCAAATCCACCTTTCTGCATTTTGCTGATGATTTCCTCATTTGAACCAACACCTGTGAAATTCAACTTGATACCGGTGCTTTTGGTAAAAGCTGCTC
>JALXCX010000261.1 GCA_026990725.1 Desulfobulbaceae bacterium | reverse complement strand
CTGGATGACTATACAGTACTGGCCACTTTCTCGGCCAGGGAGCTGGAGGGAAAGAATTGTCGGCATCCCTTTCTTGACCGTAATTCATTGATGATGCTCGCCAACTATGTGACCACCGAGTCAGGTACGGGGTGCGTGCATACAGCACCCGGTCACGGTGCTGATGACTATATTACCGGATTGCGGTACGGGCTTGAGGTCTTTTCTCCCCTTGATGATACCGGTCGTTATACAGATGAGGCCGGTAAATATGCCGGTAAGCAGATTCCCGGGGTTAATCGGGAAATTAATGACGATATGCAGGCAGACGGCAGCCTTGTCCAGGAAGCCGCCATTGAGCATTCCTATCCCCATTGCTGGCGCTGTAAGGAGCCGGTTATCTACAGGGCAACAGAGCAATGGTTTATTTCCATGGATGTCAATGACCTGCGGAATAAAGCTCTTGCCGCCATTAACGAAACCACCTGGACACCTTCCTGGGGGCAGCAGCGCATTTACGGTATGGTTGAATCTCGTCCGGACTGGTGTCTCTCCCGGCAGCGTTCCTGGGGTGTTCCTCTTACTGTTTTTACCTGTAGTGATTGCGGCGCAGTGCTGAAAAATCAGGCTGTCTGTGATCGGATTGAGGCAATGTTTGAAAAAGAAGGGGCTGATGCCTGGTTTAAATATGAGGCATCAGATTTTATTCCTGAAGGCATAGCCTGTGGCTGCGGCTCAACTGATTTTGTGAAAGAAACCGACATTCTTGATGTCTGGTTTGATTCCGGGACAAGTCACGCGGCAGTGCTTGAAGCCCGGGCTGAGCTGCAATCTCCTGCTGATCTTTATCTTGAAGGCAGTGACCAGCATCGGGGCTGGTTTCAATCCTCTCTGCTCACGTCTGTTGGCACACGGGGATGTGCGCCGTACAAGGGGGTCTTGACCCATGGGTACGTGGTGGACGGGCAGGGCAAGAAAATGTCCAAATCCATAGGAAATGTTGTTGCGCCTCAGGAGGTTATTGATCAATACGGCGCAGAGATTTTACGGCTTTGGGTGTCCAGTGAAGATTATCGTGACGATGTGAAAGTTTCTGATGAAATTCTCCGCCATGTTTCAGATGCCTATCGTAAAATTCGTAATACCATGCGCTTCCTGCTTTCAAATGTCAATGATTTTGATCCGGCAAAAGACAGCGTTGGCGAAGAGCATTTAACAGATATTGACAGGTGGGCCCTTGCCCGTTTTGCCGAACTGGTCAATAAAGTGACAAAAGCCTATGCGGATTATGAATTCCATGCCATTTATCACGGGCTTCATAATTTTTGCGGTACAGTCGTCTCCAGCCTTTACATGGATGTTCTTAAAGATCGTTTGTACTGTTCAACCCCTGATGACCCGGCCAGGCGGGCGGCCCAAATGGTTATTCACAGGATATTGGATGGCTTGCTCAGGCTTATGGCCCCAATTCTCAGTGTCACATCAGCAGAAGCCTGGGAGCATCTCTACGGTCTTGATCAGAAAGCGCCGTTGGAAGACTCTGTTTTTTTTGCTTCATTTCCCGATGTTTCAGATATTCAACAGGACCG
>JALXCX010000260.1 GCA_026990725.1 Desulfobulbaceae bacterium | reverse complement strand
TGACGGCTTGAGCAATATCCTGACTAACACAGGACGTTGTCACCGGCTCAGTTCTTCATTTTTCTGAGCAACCTGTTCGGCCATTTCCCGACTGTATTTCTCGAGCGCTGCGGTAATATCTTTGTCACAAATTGCAAGTATTCGGGCAGCAAGTACTGCTGCGTTCTTGGCACCTGCCTTGCCAATGCCCATGGTTCCAACAGGGATTCCCGGAGGCATCTGGACCGTTGAGAGTAAAGCATCAAGCCCATTGAGAGAAGAGGCGTCAATGGGAACACCGATAACCGGCAGGGTCGTATGTGCTGCAAGAACACCGGCTAAGTGGGCCGCCATGCCGGCACCGGCTATTATTATCTTCAGTCCTCGGTTTGATGCCGTCCGGGCGTATTCAGTCGCCTGTTCCGGGGTACGATGGGCTGAAGAAATAGTTACCTCATATTTAATACCAAGTGATTTGAGTAAATCACCGGCAGCCTGCATCACCGGTAAATCAGAATCTGAGCCCATAACAATTCCAACAACCGGCCCGCAATTGCCGCGTGCACGGCAAAGAGCCCGGTGACCAATATCACGCCTGAAATAGCAGCCTTTCCATTTGATTTTATCAACGGCTTTGTAGGCTCTTTCTATGGCCTTGGTAACCGTGGACCCCATGGCCGTAACACCCAGAACACGCCCGCCATTGGTGACTGTTCTCCGGTTTTTTATAGTGGTTCCGGCATGAAAGACCATAACATCTTTCATCTTTGAGGCATTTATCAGCCCGGTAATTGGTTTTTTTGTTTCATAAGGTCCCGGATACCCCTGGGATGCCATGACAACACAAACAGAGGGGCGAGAATCAATATCAAGCTCCAGGGTATGCAATTTGCCATCAATTGCCTTCTCGCAGATATCAACTAAATCTGTATGCAACCGCATGAGAAGAGGCTGACATTCAGGATCGCCAAATCTACAGTTAAACTCAAGAACATCAATCCTGTTCTTACTTATCATCATCCCGGCATAGAGCATCCCTTTAATAGGTCTGCCCTCCTCTGCCATGCCGCGAACTGTAGGCAACATAACTTCATTCATGACGCGCATGGTCAGGGCATCTGTCATGACCGGGGCTGGTGAATAAGCTCCCATCCCGCCTGTATTGGGGCCTCTGTCGCCCTCAAAGACAGCCTTATGATCCTGTGATGAGGGCAGAGGTACAACATGTTCTCCATCAACAAAAGCAATAAATGAAGCTTCCTCACCCTGTAGACATTCTTCGACAATAAGTTTATTGCCGGCATTGCCAAAGGCCTTGTCTTTCATGATAAGATCAACAGCATTTTTGGCTTCTTCTTTTGTCTGGGCAACAATAACGCCTTTACCGGCAGCAAGCCCGTCTGCTTTAACCACACAAGGTGCGCCAATTTTGTTTATATACTTTTTTGCTGCTCCTGGTTTGGAAAAAACCTTATATTCGGCACTTGGAATAGAATATTTTTTCAAAAAATTCTTGCTGAAGACTTTACTGCCCTCAAGTTCTGCCGCTGCAGCACTGGGACCAAAAATGCGTAAGTCATTTTTTTCAAATTGATCAACAATTCCCTGCGATAACGGGTCTTCCGGCCCAACAATTGTCAAATCAATGCCTTCTTTGCGGGCAAACTCAAGCAGACCATCTATATCGTTTGAAGAGATATTAATACAATTTGCCAGCTTTCTGATACCAGCGTTACCAGGTGCACAGTAAATACTTTTTACTTTTTTGGACTGGTTTAACTTCCAAACAAGAGCATGTTCCCTGCCACCGGAACCGATAACCAGAACCTTCATAAAACCTCCACAAAATGAATCTTTATAAAAAAAGAGAATGAATGCTAAATAAACATTCCTCCACTTTAAAATATATAAAGGTTAATACTAGCAAAAAGCTTCATCTTCCTCAACATCTGAAGATTTTTTACCAATAAAAACAAAGAAATTTTCCGCCACAATGTAGCCAATTGTCTTGACATGAAAGCTAGGATTCTGCTAACCTCAGAATGAGGGTTCATTCATTTTACCTTGTTAGAAATCACCCCCATGAGATGACAACCTGATGAAATCAGCCGACAAACACAGTAAAATTATACGTGCTGCCACAAAAGTCTTTGCCAAAAAAGGTTTTTTTAACGCAAGGATTTCCGATATAGCCAAAGAGGCTAAAGTAGCCGACGGGACGATCTATCTTTATTTCAACAATAAGTTTGATATTCTTATTTCTGTTTTTGAGCAGGAAATAGGAAAACTTATTGATCAGGTGAAAGCATTGATTGACCAGGAAGACAACCCTCAAAAACAGCTGGATATCTTTATCACCAGGCATTTGGCTGAGATGAAAAAAAATAAAAACCTGGCAGAAGTTATCCAGATTGAGCTACGCCAAACCAATAAAGTTATTAAAGACTACAGAAATAATAATTTCAGCGAATATGTGAATATAATCTCTACGATCATAAAAAAAGGCCAGGAGCAAAACATCTATCGCAAGGATATTCTTCCAGGAATCGCTAAACGTGCAATATTTGGCGCTTTAGATGAAATCTCAAGGGTCTGGAATATTAATATCGACACAGAGTACACTGTTGAAGAAGCTGCCAAGCAGGTGACAGATATTTTTCTTGCCGGAATCCTTACACAGTAAAAGAACCAGCTTTTCATATTTTTTCTGCAAAAGACGTTAGCTTTCTGTCCCGGCCTGAATTTCAACAACCTCGAATTCTCTAACACCGCCCGGGGTTTTGGCTACAATTTCATCTCCAACTTCTTTGCCCAGTATTGAACGGCCAAGTGGTGAAAGCACTGATATAGACCCTTTTTTAACATCCGATTCTTCAGGCCCCAGGAGCTGATACGTAATTTCTTCGTCTGTTTCAAGATCCATTAATGTCACCACTGTTCCAAAGACACCCCGTTCGGAGGAAACCTCGGTACAATCGATGACCTCGGCTCTTCCGAGTTTATCTTTAAGCTCCATGATACGTCCTTCAATCATTCCCTGACGTTCTTTTGCCGCATGGTATTCAGCATTTTCCTTGAGATCACCGTGAGCACGCGCAACTTCAATTGCTTTAACAACTTCATGCCGCTCAATACGCTCAAGTTGATCAAGCTCTTCCTTTAACTTATGAAAACCATTTTCTGACATAGGGATACGTTCAATCACTGTCTTGCCTCCAAATATATTAAAATAATATGTGTCTATCGAAAAAAGGTAAGCCGATCGGCTCAATGGGATATAATATCAGGCTCCCGGGAGAGTATTTTTTCTGATGAAGCGAGTATTTTTTCTTTTCGCACTTGCTTTTTTAACAAATTTATTTCTTTAGGAATATTCATATCAACCGGATCCACTTGCTGCAGGGCAATCAGGACTTCAAGAAGCTGTTTTTTTTCACCTTTGACTCTCAAAATTTCTGCCATACTTTTATAAATATCTTTTTTATCAGCAGGTGCTCGTACCAGTTCTTGCCATAAGGCTCCTGATGAACCGCCATTAATTAACGCCAGTAACTGCTCTACAACCTCAGGAACAAGAGTATTTTTAACAGATAATATATCAGAGTTTCCAGGTTCCTGGGTTAAGATCTGGTTATAATAATCAAGCGCTTTGTCTGAACGGTGCAAAACACGGTACAGGTCGGCAGCCTCTAAAATCAGCATTCTATTATTTGGCGAGATTGAGAGCAGATGCTCAACATGCTTCAACTGCATGGACGGGTTATCAGCTTGAGCATAGTAATCAATGAGATAGGTATTGGCTTCTATGTTATCTGGTTCAATACCAATAACCTGCTGCCAACAGGTAGAAGCCATTTCTGTATTCCCCGTGGCCTGATAGAGGCTTGCCATTGTTTGAAAAACCTGTACATCCCCAGGGGCTTGCCGGGCAAGCTGCTTGAGAATAAATAATGCTTTTTGGGGTAAATCATTTTGCAAAGCAACTTCTACAAGACTCTTTTGCATAGCCAAATCAGCGGGCTGCAACCGAACCAGTTCTTCCATAAAGGGGAGAAGTGTTGAGTACTCTCCAAGAGCTTTTAAAGAAACGACATAACCTGTTAATAACTTTATATTTTCAGCTTTGCAGGAACTCTTTTTATCTGAGGCCGCATAGAGGTGGGCAAAAAGTTTTGCTGCGGATTTATAATCTTTAAGCCCAAGAGCGATCTCTGCCCGGGCAAGTTCATACGCCGGGTTTTCAGGGTCATTGTTTGTGAGCTGTGATAATTCGACAGCTGCCTTTTGCCATTTTTGAACACATATTAAAACAGAGACATATTCCCAGCGAGCCTGATCAATATTCTTTTTCTTCTCAAGAAGCAGCCTGTACTGTTCCAGTGACTTTTCATATTGATTACTTACAAACAGCATTCTTGCCCTGTCCCATGTTTTTTTCCAGTCAGGTGCCAGATCCTCTCTGTAGTTGATTATGTGCGCCGGTGGATGAGCGAAAGAAAGAGCATCAACGGTATTATTGCAGGACGCTGCTGTTTCAGTGGTCAATAGAGAAAGCGGAAACAGCAGAGAAGAAAGGAAGATGATATATTTTTTAGGTAAAAAAAACATTATCCAGCAGAAGAATTAAAGAAAAGGGCTATTGTCTCTACCACATACGCTTGTTGATCTCGGCTGAGTTCCGGGTAAATCGGTAGAGCTAGAACCTGACTGGCAGCCAGTTCGGCAAGCGGAAAAGATAGTTCTCCATAGCCATATTTTTGCAGACATTGCTGCTGATGCAGACATAATGGGTAATAAATTTCACAACCAATTGAGTGTTCCTGTAAAAATTTCAATAACGCATCCCGTCTGGGAACCTGAATAACGAACTGGTTGTAAATGTGATAGTTATGCTCTGAGGCTCCCTGAATACTCTCATACACAGCGGTTGGCAGCTTAACGGGATTATCGACTAATCCATGTTGGCTAAAAAGTTCACGATAATGCGCAGCATTATCACGGCGCTGCCTGTGCCAATCCTCAAGATGCGGCAGCTTAATACTTAAAACACAGGCCTGTATTGGGTCCAGACGAAAATTACCACCAATAAACGAATGAAAATATTTTGGCTCTGCACCATGATTTCTAACACTTCGCATTCTGGCGGCAAAGTCTTCATCCTGGGTAGTAACGATTCCGCCATCTCCAATACAGCCGAGATTTTTTGAAGGGAAAAAAGAAAAACACCCTGCCAAACTCATGGCCCCTGCCCTGTGCCACCCAACAGTTTGATCCTCGGAAATCAAAGGACATTCAGCTCCTATTGCCTGAGCAGCATCTTCCAGCACAGGTATGTCGTATTCTGAGGCCAGTGCATTGATCTGTTGCATGTCGGCACATTGCCCGTACAAATGAACAGGCATGATGGCCTTGATCTTCCCGGCGCCTTTGCGGTCGTCTTCCAGAAGTTCTGCCATCTTTGCAGGATCAATATTTAAACTCTGCTTTTCAACATCAGCAAATATGGGCAATGCACCTACCCGGACAATCGAACCTATGGTGGCAAAAAAAGTGAATGGTGTTGTCAAAACCAGATCACCTGGCCCAATGCCAAGAGCCATAAGACTGACTAGTAGCGCATCAGTACCGCTGGATACACCAACGGCCTGCGCAGCACCGCAATAGTCGGCAATTTCTTCCTCAAGTGAGGCCACCTTGGGGCCCAGAATA
>JALXCX010000259.1 GCA_026990725.1 Desulfobulbaceae bacterium | reverse complement strand
AAGACCTTTATGCTAACTAACACCTAGAAATTTTTTTAAAAATAATAAAATAATCACCTGTCCTGAAGACTTACTCCGCAGGTGAAAAAAGATATTTAAAGGGGTCAGAGTGAAATGGCGCTAGTTTATGACATTTACCCTGTATCTATTCCGATGTGCTATTTCTTTCATTTCTCGCCTTGATCTGGTTAGAAGTTGATAGGCTTTTGGACGCCGTTTTTTACATCTCGGCTCGCTTCGACCAGGCCTTTGTGGAAGAGGTAAACCTGTCACCGCCCCATACAAATCATTCAGCAGTTTGTTTCTTTCAGCTTTACTCAACTTGTCACTCTCAAACTGTGGGCTCCAGCTTCGTATTGCCTGTAAGCTCCCCTTAAAACTGACTCGTCTTACATGTAAATCCGCCTTGTCTGCGGCCTCGTACATTAATAGCCGAACACAGTTATAGGCGATGAAGTTCATAAGGATTTCCTTGCGAATCATATCCGGTGACTGGCAACGTAATACATCCATACCCATGGTTATTTTTATATCTCGAAAAAATAACTCTACGTCCCAGCGTTTCAGGTACAAGCCAACTATTTCTTCACTAGGGTATTTTACTGGGTCAAGCAGGGTGGTGACAATATAAAACCCTGTTGTCCTGAATCCTGGTTGATCGACAACAACCTGAATTTGCCTTAATGGCAGTTCTTCAGAGAGTTGCGCCATCGTTTCTCTGGTATAAGATAACTGAGGCGTATATTTAGGGCGATCCCATTTAATCAGCAGGTCATTTGGCCCAAGAACTTTCAAACATCTCGATTTGCTGACAGGTTTCCTTCTGGCAAGCGTGATGACACTGTCAACGCCCTGCTCCTTAAACTTTACCACGTCGTAATAACTACAGAATCCTTTGTCTCCAAGAAAAATATCCCCCGGCTTGAATGTCTTCCACTGCTTACGTAACAGTGGGAGTTCATGATTTTTTTTGTTGCCGGTTGCATAACTAAGTAACGAACCGCTTTCCAAAGAAAAACAGGCGCATACCCGTGCAGACGGAAAGCCGCATCCAGGTTTTTGTGTTGCTGATTGCGGCCACACATCTTGATTTGCCGGCGTGTCAGGCATACTGAGTCCTGTCCCATCAACAACGATTACTCTGCGGTTACGCAACAAACCGGTTTGAGTCGGTTTGTCACCTTGTTCAGAGGTGTATTGAAAAACATTCGTGAGGGTTTTTTCATCCAGTTTTTTTCTAGCTGTACAGTAGGATGCTGTTGAAGATGAGGGAATCATAGTCCCTCTGAGCGAAGCATAGGACTGAAGTTTTCTGACAACTTCTTTGCAGCCACCATCAGCGTCTATGACTTGACCTAAAAAAGCCCAGAATGTATTTTCTTTAGAGAACATACTTCGACGACTCATGATTCCGGATGTTTCTGGTTTGAGGTAGTCATCGGGTATAAAACGGCTGAAGATTTCTCCAACCTGCTTAAACGATTTTCGTTGTATAGAGGAAATTTTATCTGCAAAAATTTGTTGAGCAGAACGTCGTTTCCGACCTCGAAATGGTCTGTAAAAACCGGGCA
>JALXCX010000258.1 GCA_026990725.1 Desulfobulbaceae bacterium | reverse complement strand
CGGGCAATACCGATCATCCAGGTCAATACCCGTGATCGCCCTTTAAACGTCTTGCTGTTTTTCCAGACCTGAGTGTATGTTTCAACCATGATATCTTCGATACAGTTCTGGTCCGAAACAAGCCTGTGCAGATACACTTTAACCCGATGACTGGTTTGTTCATAAAGGCTTGCAAAGGCATCCCGGTCCCCCAGATTGATCTGTTCGAGAAGCGGCAATAAAGGGTCAGGGGATGCGGATCTATCCATGGGTACCGGGAGGGGAAAAAAGGTTCATTTTAAAAAAAATAAAAACCAGACCAATTCATCTGGTGCAATCCAGAATCATAAAGCTCGTAAAATTATAGCAAAAGACTAAAAAAAAATGAACAACAATTCAGTTTCAACGAACTACTTCCTTTTCTGACCAGAACAGGAGGTCTGAATCCATCTCGATTACCTGCAATGAAAGATGACAAGGAAAGATTATTGAAACCACATATGAAGAGTTGTGATCAGGCAATGCTCAGGACTGTCTGTGCTTGTCCGGCAAACAATTTGACTTCGTGCATAAAACAGTTTACTTGAACGGAGGATAGTTCTTCCCTGTTAATAGAATGTTCAGCAGGCGTGTCGTCCTGTGGGAATTGAATAATAATTGATTCCTCTACGATAATCCCTGGGGACTTCCTGCTAATTTACTGGATGTAAGCATGCGACCTAAACCCTTTATCCCGGAACCTGTATCTGGTCATCCCACCCATGTACGGGATGCCAACACTGATCTTGTCTGGCATCGCTGCGAGATGCGTACCCTCTATGTTGACACCGACCGTTCCCAGGTGGTGTATCATGCCAACTATCTTAAATATTTTGAATTTGGCCGGGCAACCCTGATGCGCGAGGCCGCATACCCGTATAAAAAAATCGAGGAAAGCGGGTATATTTATCCAATCATAAAGATTGAGGTCAGCTATTTCAGCCCGCTTTTTTATGATGACCTGATGTACATTCACACCCGGCCCGGCACACTTGAACTGGTTAAACTGCAATTTGATTATCTTATCACCAATGCGGAAAGCGGCGAAATCATCTGTACCGGCTTCACCCGTCACTGCGCCGTGAATACCGATTCGATTCCCATTGAGATTGATGAAAAAACCCGGCTGCTCTGGAACTCTTTTCCCCGTTAATGGCTGCCGTACAGTATACGAGACAGCTTGAGATACGGCCCTGGTTTTGCGACCATTGCTTTGATGGCCAACCTGTGCTGCCGGCAGTGGAAAGTCTTGTTCTTCTGGCCAACACAGTGCAAGACGAGTTTCCGGGCAGCAATATTTGCTTGATGCAGAAGGCCCGGTTTCTCCGCTTTTTTGAAATTTCCAAAGATGCCCCATGCGTTGACTGTCATATTACTGTAGAAAAATCAGAAGACTCCACAATTCGGGCCACACTCTTGAGCAGACAAAAAACAGGCAGATTCTCCAGAATGATTGAACATGCCTCAGTTGATTTTGCCGCTCATCCCCAAAAAAGCAAGCAGTCTCTTCCGATTTTTCCGGCAGGGGACGGATTCTCTCTGTCCCGGGAATCA
>JALXCX010000257.1 GCA_026990725.1 Desulfobulbaceae bacterium | reverse complement strand
TTAGGCCCTGTTCTCTACGGATTATGCTAAAAAAATATTTCCCAGGTCAATCGATTCCGACAGCCATGGAGCAAGACAGAAACAGAAAAAGAATGCAGGGAGCCGCAGCCCCCGAGTTCTACTGTTTTTTTCAACAATTCATGGTAGAAGTGGGGTAAGTTAGGCCTTACAATTAAATGCCTGTCAAAAAAACAGGGAATACGGAAAACCGTTTGCATTGGCCTGCAGGAGAGGCGTAAGCCCGATCCCACGGTTCAACACCAGCTGAAATGCCCATGACCTCACGACTCATCCGCACCATGTTTCCCTTCCTGTTCTGGTTCAAGGGATATAACGCCAGCTTGTTAAAAGATGACCTGCTGGCAGGCATCACCGTGGCCCTGGTATTGATTCCCCAATCCATGGCCTATGCCCAGCTTGCCGGGTTACCTGCCTATTACGGGTTATACGCTTCGTTTCTTCCGCCAATGGTTGCCGCCCTTTTCGGCTCAAGCCGGAGGCTGGCAACCGGGCCGGTGGCCGTGGTCTCCATGATGACAGCTGCCACCCTTGAGCCGCTGGCTGTGGCCGGGGGAGAATCCTACATTGCCTATGCCATCTTGCTTGCCTTTTGCGTGGGCGTTTTTCAATTCCTGCTGGGTGTGCTCAAACTCGGGGTTATTGTCAACCTGCTCTCTCATCCTGTGGTGACCGGGTTCATCAATGCAGCGGCCCTGATCATTGCCACAAGCCAGTTGCCCAAATTTTTTGGGGTGCACATTGACAAAGCCGAGCATTATTACGACACCATGCTCCGGGTCGGTGAGGCGGCAATCAGCTTTACCCACTGGCCGACCTTTTTCATGGGCGTACTGGCCATTATAATCATGGCCGGATGCAAACGCAGACATCCGGGCCTGCCCTGTGTTCTCTTTGCCGTGGTGATCACAACCCTGCTCTCCTGGATGACCGGTTTTGAGCAGAACCGCCATGTCAAACTCAGTGATATTCATCTTCCCGAACTGGCGGGTGACATAGCCCAGTTAAATTCCAACCTCGCTCATATCCTGGAGACGGTTTCTGTCCGGACGGTCATTTCCCAAGCTGCAGAGCCCACAGCACCCCATGCGGGAACAACACCTAATATCTGCGGCAGTTGTCATGCCTCCCGCCAGATCGGTCTTGATGAGCTCAAAGACGACAGCCGGGTCGTTATAGAAAAAAAAATCCCCCTGCACCAGGTACTGGAACTGCATCTCCTGGCCGGCGTGCTTGATCAGTACCTGGCAGAAGAAAAAGAACGCGCTGTTCTTCTGCGCAAAAAATTGCGTTCCCTGCAACTGGCAGCAATAAAAGACCCTGATGGCTCGATTTCGTACGAGCCCATGGAGACTGCGTCAGAAAAAAACAGGGCAGACAGCAAGACATGGCGCCTCCAGATCGGCCGCAGCGAGTTACGACCTGATGACATCCTGCTGATTGGCGGCGGTGAAGTGGTGGGCAGTATTCCTCCGGGGCTGCCGTCGATCTCCATGCCCCGGTTTGACTTTTCCATCATGGCCAAGCTGATTCTACCGGCTGTTATTATCTCTATTCTCGGCTTTATGGAGGCCATCTCTATTGCCAAGGATATGGCCGCGCGCAGCGGCTACCGCCTTGACCCCAATCAGGAGCTGATCGGCCAGGGACTTGCCAATATTGCCGGTTCGTTCAGCGGCAGCTACCCGGTTTCCGGCTCTTTTTCACGTTCTGCGGTCAACTTTCAGGCAGGTGCTGTCAGCGGTATGTCGTCCGTGTTTACAAGCCTCGCTGTCATCATCACCCTGCTCTTCTGTACCCCCCTGCTCTATCATCTGCCCCAGTCGGTTCTTGCCGCCATTATTATGATGGCCGTGGTCGGACTGCTCAATATAAAAGACGTACGCCACGCCTTCACGGTCAGGCGGGCAGACGGTGTTATCTGCCTGATCACCTTTTTTGCCACCCTCTTTTTTGCCCCCCATCTGGACAAAGGAATTATGATAGGGGTGATTTTATCGGCATCCGTCTTTTTTTATAAACGGATGCGGCCAAACATTGCCGAGCTTTCCCTGTGGGAAGACGGCCATTTTCGCAATACTAAACTCTTTCATCTGGCCCAGTGCAGGCACATTGCTGTTATCCGCTTTGACGGACCCCTTTTTTACGGTAATATCAGCTTCCTGGAGGATGAAATTCTCAAAATTGTCCGCAACCTGCCGGAACTTAAAATCATCCATTTCAAATGCAACGGCATTAACACCTTGGACACCTCGGGGGAACATGCTCTGGCTCAGATCGTTGACCGGTTGCACGCGGCCGGCTACAAAGTGTTTTTCAGCGGGCTCAAGGTGCAGCTTGTCGAGATCATAGAACGCTCCGGCCTACTGGACAAAATCGGCAAAGACAACCTCTTTCCCACGCTGGCCATTGCCCTTGAGACCATCTGGCCCATAGCCCATGCAGATTCTGATGAAGCGGCCTGCCCGTTAAAAACAATAGTCCGGCGCAGAGACAATGCATAAGCACCCCCTTGACCGACTGGACAGCAGGTACAAAATCGGTGTCATTGAGGGTGATGCCGACCGCATCCGCAAAAGAATCATTCCCGTGCTACAGCTGACCACCGAAGGCGCCTGCCATCTTGATGCCCCGCTTGTCCACAAAGGGTTGCGCGATCTGGAGCATCAAAGCAAAAACGGCCGCTTTGATCTGTTTTTTATTGAAAACGTGGCCAACCTGGTCTGTCCGGCCACCTTTGCCCTGGGCGAACATGAGCGGATTATTCTGGTCTCTGTGCCGGAGGGCTCGGATAAACCGGCAAAATCCCCCACCACCTTTCACAGCGCCTGAACATGGAAGATTACATCGTCGAAGACCTGATGGTCCCGCTGGCAGAATACGCCACAGTGTCATCGGGATGTACATTACACGAGGCCGTCCTGGCTTTGGAAAAAGCCCAGGAGGAATTTGACCTCACCAAATACAAACACAGGTCTGTTCTGGTGCTGGACAAACACGAGCATGTCATTGGCAGATTAAACCATCTGGATGCCCTGCGCGCACTCATCCCCAGTCAGCAAGAGCATTGGGGCATAGAAGATCCATCCAGATTCGGCTTCAGCAACCACTTTATCAGAAAACTGCATCACCAACGCCTGCAACAGACCATCTCCCTGGAACAGTTATGCAACAATGCCCGTAAATTCAAGGTTGAAGAGTATATGCGCACCCCATCTGAGGATGAATTTATCCTCCATACTGCAAATATTGCCACAGCCATCCACCAGCTGGTACAGGAAAACCTCCGTTCCCTGCTGGTCAAAAAAGGGGCAAGGATAATCGGCATTCTGCGACTGACCGATATATTTTCCGCATTTTATCACACCATAGCCAGACCGGAAAGACCATGAACAGCCTGGAAAAGCTCCTGCAGCGGATTATTCAACGGGTGAACATCAATCTGAGAGAATTTGAAATTGACGTTGCCCCGTATATTGATAAGCTGGTCTCCATCAAACAACTTGAAACCGTGCATGGTTTTTACGCGGTCTCCCCACAGCACACCCTTGATTTCCGGTTCAGCCATTCCAACCTTGCCGGTAGCTATTTTCTCGGTAAATGCAGAACCTCCAACACAATTCTCTTTCAGAGTGACATTCGGGGGGATGAATTAAAGAAAAAAGGGGATATTTTCAGGATGGCCGGCTTTGCCATCCCGCTCACCAAAAACGAGGGCATCCGCATTGAGGACAGCCTGCTGATAAAAACCCTTATTCACAATTTTTCTCATGATCCGGAAACCCCTGAACGGTTCACAATCAGCAACACCGTATCCACCCATTATGCCAATATCCACGGTTCTCCCACGGACGGGAGTTTTCTCGGTCCCTTTGCCACTGTTGACCTGACCACTGTCAACGACTGTATCATCGGCCCTTACTGCTATATCCAGGCAGGCGAAATCAATCATTGTAACATTGCCAGCGGTACAGTCTGGGTGCGTAGCCCCGGCAACTTCAACTTCCTCTACCGTTTTCCCGAACATGGACTGAAGCCTTACATTAACTTTGAGCCCGGCAGACAGCCCGATGGAGAATTTATTGATTTCACTGACCGCTACAGCATGGCATTTGAGAGCATCTTCGCCACAGTCAACCGGGAAGTACCTATTCCTGTACCAGATACAGCCTCACTAGATCGATTTGCCGCCGTCTGCCCACAAACGACCATTGCTGATAATGTTTTGGTCGCTCAACGTTGCTTTCTGAAAAAATCCCGGCTCGGCAAAGGAGCAAACGCCCAGGAGAACTGTTTTATCATCAACTCCCGCCTCAAAGGCTATAACGTGACCGCCCACGGGGCAAAAGTCATTGACGCCGATCTTGGCGCAGAAGTTTTTGTTGGTTTTAACAGCTTTCTCAGGGGGCAAAACTGCGGCCTGAAAATCGGCAAGAAAAGCATTATCATGCCTCACACCATCATTGACTGCACATCTCTTATCATACCGCCAGCCACCCTTGTCTGGGGGCTTATCACCTGTGAAAAAGACCTGCAGAAAAACAGTATCTCGTTAAAAAAATTAAAAAAGATAAACCAGGGGTTCTCCGCAGGTAATCTTCTTTTCGAGGGAAGCGGCAAGTCCTTTGTTCAGACTTTCAGAAACCGTATTCAGCACATTCTTGAGGCAAACGGCGCTTTCTACAACGGTAAAAAGGGCAAAGGGCATGCCCAAAAAAACCAGCACATCTCATTTAATATCATCCAGCCCTATTCTGAAGGCAGGAAAAAAGGGCTCTATCCGACCATGGTCATCAAACCATAGTAAGGACAGAAGATTAGTTTTACCCTGCCTGCCAGGGCTTCGGAACAAAGGATTGTGGAGCGGGAGGGCAGCAGTGGAGGGAACCATATTCAGCACCAAAGCCTGCGAGACAGGTTTTTCGGCCTTCCTGCTTTTCGACATGAGAAAACTCTGTCGAAAAGCAGGGAAATCAGGACATACAGAGACAGATCAGATCAACAGCCTTCGTCTTCTTCTATGATCATGCCCTCCTGGACAGGAACCTGGGGCATGACAGCGTCGTTTTGCGGTGCTGCTGCTGGCATGGTTGAACCGACTTCCGGTTGACAAACCTTCTTTTCGCTCTGTTCATACCTGGCCCAGATCTTTGCATCCCTTGAGTCGATGATCAGGGCCTGTTTGTAGTTTTTTGATGCCTCTGTATAGTTTTTTCCGGCAAAAAGCCGGTCCGCCTGCTCAACCAGGGATGTATATCGCTGGTATTGGCCGCTGAGGATTTTTTTATCCCCAAGGGTGGCCAGGCTTGCCGCTATCATGACGGCAACAACGACAATGGCAAGGGTTACTTGTTTATATTCCATCAGTTTGTCCTCCCGGAGATTTTTTTGCCAACGGTTTTTTCAAGATAAGCAAAAAAGACGATAAAGAGAATACCTGCCACGGTGACCGCAAGAAGCGTCATGCCAAGTGGCAGTCCAAAAAAATCATTGAGAAATACTCGTCCCATCGCTCCGGATTTATAGAGTGGTTCAATCAGAGTAAAGACTTCCGAAAAAAGGGCAGACCCGATGATAAGGCCGCCGACAAAAACTGCTCCATCAATTCGACCACCAGCCATGGCGGTTGTGGATGTAGCCGGTCAGTAGCCCCCCATTACCATACCGACCCCCAG
>JALXCX010000256.1 GCA_026990725.1 Desulfobulbaceae bacterium | reverse complement strand
ATAGTCACTGACCCTGCTGGAATATCTTCAAGTTCCTCGACAAAAACAGCTCCTTTATTGGCAAGTTCACTGATCACATGGGTATTATGCACTATTTCATGCAAGACAAAAACAGGAGGCTTGTACAGGTTTAGTGCCTGGTTGACAATGGCGATTGCCCTGTTGACCCCTGCACAGAAACCCCGGGGACGCGCCAGTATGATTTCCACGATATGAACTCTCTATTATTCTTTACAGCTCTTTTTGGGCATGATTTGTATAAAGCGTAGCCTGTCCACCCAAAGGGAAAAGCATTATTAAAAAAGAATTACGAAAAACGCCATCTCTTTTGTGGCGTAATCGTTTGGATGAATTGCTCCAGAATCTCCAGGAATTGGTCTCTGCTGCATTCTTCTGCTCCAAATTTTTGCAGATGAGCTGTTGTCATCTGGCAGTCAATGGCTCTTATGTTGAGTGTTTCAGTGTTTTGAATGAGTGTTGCCAGTGCGACTTTAGATGCATCTGTTCGGCGGCTGAACATCGATTCGCCAAAAAAAATCCGATCCAGAGACACGCCGTAAAGTCCACCCGCCAGGTGATCTTCACACCAGCATTCAATGGAATGGGCAAAACCCAATTCGTGTAGCCGAATATATGCCTCCCGCATATCGTCGGTTATCCAGGTTCCCGCTTCTGATTCTTTGCGTAATTCAGCACAACTTGTAATAACCTGCTTAAAGGAAGTATCTGCTGTAACACTAAAAATCTGTTTCCGGATAGTCCGGGCCAGTCTCTTGGGGAGATGAAATTTTTCAGGAAGGAGCACCAGGCGCGGGGCTGGTGACCACCAGAGAATTGGTTCATCACCGGAAAACCATGGAAAGATCCCCAGCCTGTAAGCAGCGAGCAGCCGGGCAGGGGACAGGTCTCCGCCAATTGCCAGCAGTCCATCGGGTTCAGCGAGTTCAGGCGGAGGAAAGTGAATATCTTGGCTAAGTTGAAAAAGTGGCATTTATGGATTGTTTCTTTCGTATGAGTATTGCAGGGAAAAAGTACAATCAGCGTATGTTGCAGGTTTTGGCCCCGACTTCTGATCAGTACGCCATCGGTCCCAGCTTAATAAACAGGGAACTCGTTTAGATGCCCTCTTCTGCCGCTGGCAGGCAGTGTTCCTGCAAAACTGTACTTGTCGGTTCTGGACAAGATAAATGGAAAAATACCAACACGCTTCAAAACGGGCAAGGTTTTCTTCTCCGGGTATCCTTAAGAAAGGGTAATATCTTCGTTTTCCAGGCAGCTGGCTGTAAGTTTGGTACCATTCATTGGCCGACTTTAAAAGAATTATCTGTTTTCAGGGCCAGGTATGGTACATAAAAACTGTTCATCAATGGTTTGATTTTTTTCAGGACGGTCAGGTTACAAAAGATCATGGAAAGCAGAATGAAACAACTGTTTTTACTTTTCTTGCCCCGGCCAAAAGAAAAAATAACGAGCCTTGGAAAAAGAGGTTTACAGAACCGAGTAAGTAGCTGATAATTACATGATCTTCAAACAGTTTCTTTTACCTCTGATTTTTTGTGAGACATAGGCATTATGT